>NZ_JAJRBM010000238.1 GCF_028679455.1 Methanospirillum sp.
ACCGGTGTTTCTGATGTACATACTGCCGTTCAGGCTATCAAGAGTGGAGCCTGTGATTATATCATAAAAGATGTCTCCCGTGAATATCTCACCACCCTTCCGGATCATCTGGAAACAATCATCAAAGCCCGAATCGATACAGCCCGTGAACAACTGATCGGAAGTATGTGCCGGTACTCGACCGATACTTCTCCGGTCGGGGTATTTATCCGTGATTTTCTTACCGGTGAGCCGCTCTTCTTCAACTCGCGTTTTGCCTCACGGTTCGGGCTCCCACCGTATCGTGAATTTGTCAAAGCATCTCTGGATTATGCAGGAATATGGGATACCCTCTGTCTCAAATACGGGATCCCGGTTGACCAGATCAATCAGGCCCGGCATGAGGCTGGAGAGATCATACGTCATGATATCAGTCTCCCTGATGGTCATAATATCCCGCTCTACTCTACCATAACCGGTTCTGATGGTAACCGTGTGATCCGCCAGTTCCTCTTCTTCTTTGATACTATCAACGAATCATTATCAGGAAATAGGCAGAACACTGAATCTACCGACTCCCTTTCAGTTCTGGCGGGTGGGATTGCACATGAGATGAATAATATCTTTACTTCCATCCTCTGTGATGTCTCGCTTGCCAGGGAACTAGCTCCATACGAGAGTGACCTGAAAAATACCTGTTTTGATCATGCTGAAAAGGCGATCCAGTATGGGAAAGATGTCGCATCGCGTCTTCTTACGTATGCAGACGGGGGGCATCCACTCAAAACCGTCATCTCTCTACAGGATCTGCTCGCAGATCTTCTCCCGCTTCATCACCAGAAAGATGCCAGCATCATCATGGAGATTCCTGATGATATCGCTCTCCTTGAAGTGGATCCTGATCTGATGCGGACTGCTCTCCGTGCACTCGTGATGAATGCAGTGGAGGCTTCCGGTGACAGTCCGGTTCACATCATTGCATCTAATCAGGAAAGGTATTGTAAAGGCCGTGAATCAGAATCAGCATTCATCAAAATTGAGATCCACGATGCAGGGGACGGGGTGAGTCCTGAACTTGGTGCGAAGGTATTTGATCCATTCTTCACTACCAAGGAGGGGCATCTTGGTCTTGGACTGACTTCAGCCTGGTCCATCATTGATCGGCATGATAGCTCTATTGAATTGCATCATGGAAAAACCGGTGGGACGGTGGTAACAGTTCTTCTTCCCTCCTATACTGCCCGCTCTCCTGTATCAGTATCAGGCCTCTCTTCTCACAAAAAGGGATCTGCAGGTGTCAGGATCCTGGTGATGGATGATGAACCGGGTATCAGGGAGATATTGCAGATCATTCTCTCGCGTGAAGGATTCCAGGTTGATGCAGTAAGTTGTGGTGAAGATGCGGTATCTGCAGTCGCAAAAGCGTATGAAAAACTGAACCCGTATCAAGTGGTTATTCTTGACCTGATCATTCCCGGGGGAATGGGAGGAAAGGATGCTATTCAGAAGATCCGGGCGATATCACCTTCAGTTCTTGCAATAGTATCGAGTGGGTATTCAGATGATCCCATCAGCTCCCGGTTCTTGGAGTATGGCTTTGATGCCTCACTCCCAAAGCCCTATCATCCAAAGGATATGATTGCCCTTCTCTTTTTGTTACTGGATAATCTGTATCAGAAGTGAGATCCAGCGTAGCGGGGATCCTATGTGTCATCTGCCGATCGAAGAGCCGTTATACCTTGAGCGATGATGCGTACCCATGTTTATCAGAGATGATGGCGGCCGGTATGCTGACCTCGCTGATCTGGTGGAAGGGATTCTTGCCCGTTGTGATGATGATGCCGCGTGTATCGCGACTGCACTTGATAGTCTTGATGCAGAAATCAGGAATGAGATCCTTTCATCAGATCTCCTGAACGCGTGGCAGGTCTTCTGGTATTTCTTCAGGGTCTATCCTGGTGATGAGGCTGTAGAATTCCTGGTCTTTCACCCGGCCGGGGAACTTGTTCATGGAGTTCCGATGGGTGATGTGAGCGTTTTCGTGCTTACATTCCTTGTTATTGATGGAGAACCTGCAATTCGCATCGAGGATGATCTGATGGAGGTTGCAAGATTTCATGGTTCAACTGCCTGGACAGATACGCTGAACTATATTGAAAAAGAAGGGTGATATGAGCATGAGTTCCCTGAAGTCTGTCTGATTGCTGTTCAGGTCAGTAGCGATGGATCACCCCCTCTTTCTTACAATCAGGTGTGAACACTATGCAGACTTGTCATGTACCGGATCCGAAATCCCGTCGCCGACCTGATGAAATGCGGTTCCGATATCATCAGGTCGGCCGATGATCATCAGGATGTCAGATCCCTGGATTGTTTCATCTCCTCCGGGATTGATGATCATGCGGTTCCCCCTCCGGATTGCCACGACTGATACATGAAATCTGCTCCTGAGCTGGCTCTCTGCAAGGTTTTTCCCTGTCCATGGCGAGGTTTCCAGAATCCGGATCGATCGCATGTCGATATCAGGCACCAGATCCCTGAGATCATCAAAGGTGGCCGGAGTCGTGGATATACTTCTGAGCATCTGGTACCCCCCGGCCCTGATCTCCCTGATGAGTCTCGCGATCTCATCTTCCGGGATCAGATACTTATTCAGAATCCTGGTGAATATCTCGATTGAGGTCTCAAATTCTTCAGGTATCACATCATCAGCACCAAGATCCACTAGGGTGGCAACCTCACCGACGAATCGTGTCCTGGCAATGATGTATACTCCCGGGTTTGTTTCTCTGGCAATCCTGACCGTCTGCTGGGTAGCAAACGGATCGTTGACAACCACCACCAGGATCCGTGCATGTTCGATACCTGCCCGGATAAGAACATCCGGTTGTGCTGCATCTCCGTATAGGATAGACTCTCCTCTCTTTCGCATTTTTCGGACCGTATCAGGATTCATCTCGATGATCTGGTACGGTACTCCTGCTGCTTTCGCTGATTTTGCCACGTTTTTGCCATTCAGCCCGAATCCAACGATGATAATATGATCCTTCATCTCTTTTATGGGACTCATATCAGGTGGGAAGATATGATCCGGAACAAACCTCATGAGCGGGGCAGAGAGATGGGGTGAGACCTGGGTAGAGAGTGAGATGAGCAGGGGAGCCAGTCCCATCGTTACCACCGAGACATCCAGGAAGAGCTGGAACTGATCTGATGCCAGGATACCGAGCGTTGATCCTGTTGTAGCAAGAATAAAGGAAAACTCTCCAATCTGGCAAAGAGAAAGCCCGGTCAGTACCGATGATCGTGCCGGAAGTCCCGACAGGATTGCTGCCAGCGTTCCGGTACCGTATTTCAAAACAATAATGATGATGACGAGACCTGCGACTTCGATCGGATGTGCAACAAGGTAAGAGAGATCAAAGATCATCCCGATGGAGATGAAGAAGAAAGCTGAGAAGATGTCCCTGAACGGGATCATGTTGTACATGGCATGCATCGAGTACTCAGACTCTGAAATGATGAGCCCGGCAAGGAATGCTCCGAGTGCCATCGAGAGGCCGATCGCTGAGGTCAGGTATGCGATGAGGAGGCAGGTTCCGATCACAATAAAGAGGAACATCTCCCGGTTACGGAGTCTGGCAGCGTAATGGAGCAGATAAGGGATCACGTACCGGGAAGAGAGATAGACTACCACGATGATCAGGATCCCTCCGAGGATCAGTTTCACCACTGAAGGGCTGTCGGTGGTGTTTCCTGCCAGGATCGGGGTGACCATCATCATCGGGATCACGATCAGATCCTGGAAGATTAGGATCCCAAGTGCTGCCTGACCATGTGGGCTGCTTACCTCCTGCCGGTCAGCAAGGACTTTCATTACGATCGCGGTGGAGGAGAGGGAGACCAGCATCCCGGCAAAGATCGCATGTGCCATATCCCATCCGGCAATCTTCATGAATGCTGAAGTGAGGAGGATCGTGGAGAAGACCTGCACGGCACCTCCGACAAGGACAAACTGTCTGCTCCTCAGGATATGGGTGATGGAGAACTCAAGGCCGATGGTAAAGAGGAGAAAAATGACTCCGAACTCGGCGAAGAACTCAATCGAGTCCATATTGTGGATCAGGCCGAACCCGGAAGGACCGACAATGATCCCGGTCAGCAGAAATCCTACTACCGAAGGGATCCGAATCCGGTACAGAGCGAGCAGGAGGAATACTGAAAGAAGAAATATGACCACGATATCGGTGAAAAATGATGTATAGATTCCCTCCATGATCTCCTCGTGACCGTCCAGTTATGTGGTTCATACTATAGGATTTTTCTCCATATCTGGTTTGGAGACGCTTTTATCTCTGCAGCACTGAGCCTGTTATACAAATGAGGGTTGCAGGAGTTGCAGATATCGGGGGAACGAACACCCGCGTGGCTCTGATCCGAGAGGATAAAAGCCTCCTTGCAATAGATCGATTTAGAACCCCTGCCGGAATCGATCCTGCTGAAGTCACCTCCCGTGTTGGTGCAACTCTTGTCAGGTTCATCAGGTCTGCTTCTGTTCCGGAGCTGTGTGGGATAGGCGTCTCGGTCGCTGGCCCGGTTGATCTCGCTTCCGGCAGTATCAGTCATCCGCCAAACATGCCTTTTGACGAGGTTCCCATTGTTACTCCCCTCAGTGTTGCATTCGGATGCCCGATCACCCTTATGAATGACTGCCGGGCTGCTGTGCTTGGAGAAGTATTTGCAGGTGGCGCAAAAGGGTACCGGCATGTGGTGTACATCACCATCTCCACCGGAATCGGTGGGGGTGTTTATTCTGACGGGCGGGTTCTGATGGGCAGGGGGGGAAATGCCGGTGAGATTGGGCATTTCACGGTAGAATCGCAGTACATGCAGCCCTGCTCCTGTGGGAAAGCCGGACACTGGGAAGGATGTTCATCAGGAGGGGGAATGCCCGGGTTCTATCAGACCTGGTGCAGGGTTCATAACGTATCTCGGATCGGGACATTCGGGTACACAGAAGATATTCTGGCGGCAGCATCTGCTGGTGATCCTGTGGTTTGTGCATTTATAAAGACATTGGCAGAGATCAATGGTCGGGGGATCTCTACGGTGATCGTTGCGTACGATCCTGACATTATCATCTTTGACGGTCCGGTAGTGACTGCCCATCAGGATCTCATCCTCTACCCTGCACTGGACCATCTTGATCATTACCTGCCAACACCTGCTATTGCTATCAGCCCTCTCGGTGGAAATGCTCCACTTTTTGGGGTAGCAGCAGCAGTCTTTTCCAGGGAGCTGTGATTGGTGGACTATCAAACTGATATGCCGGATCTGCTATCCCGGAGTCGTAGATCGGTGATGAAGATGGTTGTCACTGTAATGCTTCTCATCACCGTTCTCCCAGCCCTCTCATCAGCAGAAGAATTACAGGCAGGAAAGGTTCTGGTTGCGGTGTATGCGGCAGGAGGCAGTCTTGAGACAGATTACGGGCTGATTGCCGATGATATCAGCCAGATGGTGACAGGAGCTGCAAACACAACACCTGAAACCCTTGAACTCCTGGTTGCATACGGGGGCTCCCAGAAACCTGGCTGGGAGGGGATGACCATCATGAACCGGTCAGGTCTTGCCCTGGACCTTGCAGACGGAGAACTCGGGAACCGCTCGTATGCTATCGCCTCGTATCCCCAGGCAAACATGGGAAATGGGAGTTCTCTTGGTACGTTTCTCACTGCGATCCGATCCGGGTATCAGTATGACCGTGTCTTTTTGATCCTGATCGGTCACGGGGAAGCATATACGGGGATGCTTTTTGACCAGAACCACGACGAGGATCCCCTCTCGATAGCAGAAATGGTGGATGGACTGGAGGATGGCGGGTTTAATGTTGAGGTGATCGGGCTTGACACCTGTCTGATGGGAACGCTGGAGGTTGTTTCGCAACTATCCGGGTATACCAGGTACTTGATCGCGAGTGAAGAGTCTGAACCTGCTGAAGGCTGGCGGTATGACTCATTTATCTCTTATCTTGCCAGTCATCCGGATGCACCGATTGTTGATCTTGGGAATTCTCTGCTCAAAACTTATTTTGAGAACCCGGCTTTGGGAAAAACGCTTTCGGTTCTTGATCTTGACGAAGCCGGGGTGGTGACTTCAAGTCTTGAAAAACTCTCAAAACTTACAACAACGCTTCTTGATACCCCTGAAGGGTATAACTCACTGACTGATGCATTCCATACAACCCAGCAGTTCGGGCTGACCAGTGATGGGGTTCTCGATCCTGCCACGATGGATCTTATCGGGTTTGCTGAAGCAATAAGCAGTAGAGAACCTGATCTCGCTGATTCTGCAACTGAACTGATCAATGCTTCAGAAAAGATGATCCTCCTGTCCGGCCATGATGCCCGGGTTCCCGGGGCTCGTGGAATCGCCATCCTCTCCCCGGTCCAGATCAATTCAGGGTTTTACCGGTACTATCACGATGAGGCGTTCATCACCCCTTCATGGGACCGGTTTCTGGTCCGGTACCTGGATATCAATGATCATCAGGCAACCATGATACCATTTGAGAAAAACAGTACGTAAGATCTGAACTCATGAGTTCTCTATCTTCGTCTGATCCACAGCAGTGCAAGTGGAATGGCTATCGAAATTACGAGAGGGGAAAGGGGTGCTTTCTTCCCCTGTTGCTTCACTGATTCCAGTTTTGTGGATATGGTGCTCATGTTCGGGCTAATCATGAGTGCTTGTTGATATACACTCTCAGCGATGTTTTTCTGCCCTGCTGCGCTGAACACATCACCTATATGCTCTAGCACCCGTGCTTCATCTCCCGTTTCGTTTAGAATTGGGAGATATGCCTGCTGTGCATCAGAATTTCTACCTTCCTGAATCAGAATCCGTGCCTTCTCATCGATGATCGGCAGTGATCCGCTCATATTAGCGAGTGATTTATCCAGAAATTCCAGTGCCTCATTGTTCTGACCTGATCCAGCGAGTATCTTTGCCTTCTGAATGATCAACCGCTGATCCTGTGGGCTGGTCATGAGCGCCAGGTCAAGCGAACGCAGGGCGCCGGTGGTATCTCCCATCTCTGCCTGGTTCCTGCTCTTTCCTGCCCAGACTCCGGAGACTTTGGGATCCAGTTGGAGTGCAACCTCGTATGCAGTATCTGCTTCATTGGTCCGGTTCAGACTTGAGAGGCTGTCAGCTTTCCCTACCCAGGCCTGAGCTTCCTGGGGTTTGAGTGAGATGGCGATCTCGTATGCTGCCAGTGCTTCACTGTCTCTACCGAGTGCATGCAATGCCCTGCCCTTTCCAGTCCAGGTTGAAGGATCAGATCCGTCCAACCCGACCGCCTGTTCATATGCCGCTAGTGCCTCATCATACCGGCGCTCCTCCATCCAGACATCACCGATACTGGTCCAGACATCGGGATCAGTCTTGTCCAGCCTCAATGCCTGCTGATATGCCTGCACTGCATCATCAAACTGCTTCTGGCTCACATACACGTGGCCAAGACTCTTCCATGCCTTCAGATCAGAACCGTTCAGTGCGATGGCACCCTTATATGCAGTGATCGCCTCGTCATATCTCCCGAGATCAGCAAGGGTCAGGCCTTTGTTGGTGAAGGCAACCCCGTCCTTCGGGTTGAAGGCAAGTGCCATCTCATAACTCTTCAGAGCATCATCCAGCAGGCCGAGATTATACTGGGCATTCCCCTTATTGTACCATGCCTTGCTGTCTTTGCTGTCATGCTGCAGTGCCACTTCATATGATTTGATCGCATCAGCATACGCACCCTTACTATACTGGGCATTTCCCTTGGCAAATATGGCCTCTGCATTCTCAGGGTCCATCTGGATGGCAGCCTCAAATGCCCGGATCGCTTCATCGTACTGCAGCAATTCTGAAAGGACGTTCCCTTTTGCCATCCATGCCTGCACATCAGAAGGATCCAGTTGGATTGCAACATCATAGGCCGTATATGCTGAGTTCAGCAGTTCTTTGCTATAGAGAGCATTGCCTTTATTGTACCAATAGTCTGAGTTGCGGGGATCAATGCCAATGGCCACTTCATACGCAGCGATCGCCTCGTCTGCCTTTCCCTGTTTAAAAAGGGCAACTCCCTTGTTATACCAGGCTGCTGCATTCCCGGGATCGATCTCGATTGCATGACTGAATGCATCGATCGCCTCCTGGTACTGCTGCTGACTGTACAGGGCATTCCCACTGGTGAACCACTCCTGCGCTGTGGTTGCCTGAAGAGGCTGGGCCAGGATCAGCAGGATCAGAAGCACCGGAAGAAAAAACCTCAAGGTGGAGGTGGTCATCTCTTGGACGAGATTAGGTTCTGACAGGTAAATAGTTTCCAATGGCCTGTTTCTTTTCATTCAGGGAATCAGGTTTCCTTTCTTCTGCTGCGCTTCCATTCTGCGGATCCTGACAAGCGGAGAGGACTTCATCAAAAAATCGCTCAGAAAGATCTCAAATCCGGTCCAGCATTCCATCCCGGTAAGGATGGTATACTCCTCTTCCATCATGATCTTCACATGCTTCCCGAGTGCAGTCTGAAAGATATCCTTTGATGAGAACAGTTCACGCACAGTCCGGAACTTCCGGGGGATCTCCACTCCGTACCGCCCCTCCTTAATAAACGGTCCGGCAAAGTTCTCAGCATTGTGCATATACTTCTCGAGGAACTTTCTGGCATTTGCCGATGAATTTGCCGGAGGTCCCGGGTGATATCTTACTGCAGGCAGATTATCCACCAGAAGTTCAAAGAGGATCATTGATCGCTCCGCAAGCATGGCGGTATCTGCCCGTGCAACCACGAACTCGTGGCGCTCAAGCAGTTCTGTCAGTGTCTGCATACTCTTTCTGAGCTGGGGGACCACGATATCCTCAATCAGTGGCGGAGTGGGGAGGGTAATTGCATACAGGTATGAACCCCTCCGTGAGAGTTCAGCTTCTGCCTGGTCTCTGGTCAGGATACAGATCGGTGGACGGTAAAAAAACCATCGCGATGGTGACTCAAGGTATCCTCTGCAGAGTTCTCCGAACTCAAGCATCTTTGTGAGCGACACCGACGCAGAGACATTGCGCCTGGGATCCACCGGGTCAATGACGATGAGTGGATCATCAAACTCCTTAGCCTGATGTCCTTCGATGTCGATGGTCAGTCCCATCCTCCATTCAGCTCCGGCAGTGATGATGTTCCTAAATCCCTGATAATGAAGAGTAAGCAGTTCACAGAGATATCCTGCGAATCCTTCAGTCATCTGGTCTGATCCGTACACCCCCCCAGCCTTGACAAACTGTTTAAGAAGGAGTACATCATCGGTATATGATCCAATCCTGGCTGAAATGTACCGGTTATGAAATGGTGTCCTGTCTACTGCACTCTGAATTCCGGTAGCTGAAGCAACTTGGTAGCAGGGGACCAGATCAACATCAAGTCCTTCGATGGTTGCATTCACGTATGGATGCTCTGCATATTTTTCAACCACCTGTTCCGCGTAGCGTCCGGCGATTGCATGAGCAAGAGCTAGTCCTTCGCGTTCGAGTTCCTCCCGTGGGAGTGACGGATCAAAGAGCATAAAAATGTCCAGATCCCGGTCACCCCTGATACAGGTCTTCCGTGCTACTGATCCGACCATCATCCCAGTTGCCTTACCTCCGGCTCCGATCTCTTTAATCAGGCGTTCAGCAAGTGCATACATCTGTGACAATTCTGATTCGGTTGGACGTATCTCGGTCAGAACCTCCTCTTCAAGAATGGTTCGTTTATACTGCACGGTCACAGGGGGACCTCCAGCAGATCAGTATAGATTGGACCCTGGGGGGTCAGTTCACTCTTCTTAAGGACAAACCGATCTACAGAAAAAGAACCAGAGCAGGTGGAACTGATCGCTGCCACTTCCTCAAAGATGGAAGGATGAAATTGTTTGATTCTGGCTATGGTGATATGGGGTTTGAACGTTCTCCCTTCTGCAGGGATACCAAGAGGGACCAGTGCATGTTCCACCATAGTCGCAAGATTACGGCATGCTCCCGGATCATGGAGATCACTCCATATTACCCGGGGTGATCGCGGGCTGTTCAGGGTTATCGATCCCAGGTCAAGGATGAAAGGTGAACCAGTGATCGCCTTGAGAGCAGCAGTAATACCTGGCAGGTGTGACCCCTCCACTTCGCCGATGAACTTGAGGGTGATGTGCATGTCATCGGGATGTACCAGGCTGAGACGAGCACGGCTACTACGAATTGCCTCCTGAGCCTCTGCATACTGACTTTTGATCTCCGCTGGGATCTCTATTGCGACAAACAGCCGTACCATCGTATTTAAAAATCTGAGTGCATCGGGCATAAAGAGAATGGGAAGGTCAAAAGGAACCTTTGAATCGGTAACATGGTCTGCATAGCAACAAAATATACGGTTGCTCATGCTATCATAAGATACAGGGGTCACATGAAAGACGGGGCAGGCTTCATCGTATATACCCTAGAATTTTGTCCGCGTTGTGAGATACTCAAAGAATATCTGACATCACAGGGCATTCAGTTTAGTATAGCAGACATGTCTTCAGCCGCTTCACTCACTGAACTGCGGGTGAATGGCGTCTTTGTTCAGGAGGCACCGGTCCTTCAGATGGGGAAACAGTTCCTTACCAGTAAGGAACTTTTCGGGGGATCTGACTCTCTGAACGAGAGCGCCATCGCATCCCTTCAGTAGGAAGGCGGCATGGGGCGAGTATCAAAACAGACAACCCTTGATGGTATTCCGATCCCGGTGATGCCATCTGTCAGGACAAGCGACGGGCATATTCTTGAATGGGACCGGGATAAGATAGCGAAGCAGATAGTCAAGGAGACACGGCTGGTTGAGACATTTTATGGATATGAAGGGGCTGATGAGGAAACTTCTCATGAGATCGCCCGTGAGGTAGAGGATCGAATCCGCAAATTGGGATTGAAGAGTTTATCCGGGCCGCTGATTCGGGAGATCATGAACATCGTTCTCCTGGAGCGGGGTATGGTCCAATACCGCAACGTCTGCACCAGGGTTGGAACGCCGGTGTATGATGCCCACATGATCGATGTCGGTCGTGGGTTTGAAGCAAAAGATAATGCAAATCTGCAGGAAAACGCAGAGACATCGCATAAGAAGAAGGCTGATAAGATCAGCAAGGAGCAGTATCTGCTACAACTGCCACCGCATCTGGCAGACCGGCATCTCTGTGGAGATCTGCATATTCATGACCTTGAGTATTTCGGGAGCAGACCATTCTGTCAGGACTGGGATCTCAGGTACTTCCTGTATTACGGGCTGATGCCGGATGGGAACGGTACCAAGGCATCGGTTGCAGGTCCTGCAAAACGGGCTGAAGTTGCAGTGCTGCACGCAGTCAAAGCACTGGGTTCTGCCCAGACTAACTTTGCAGGAGGGCAGGGATACTACAACTTCCTCACCTTCCTAGCTCCGTTTTTTGAAAAGATGCACTATGAAGAGATGAAGCAGTTGATGCAGATGTTTGTCTACGAGATGACCCAGATGATGGTCGCCCGTGGTGGACAACTCGTCTTCTCTTCAGTCCAACTCTCTCCGGGAGTCCCGCGACTCTGGAAGGATAAACCGTGTGTCTATAATGGCAGAGTGTGGAACGGAAAAGGTACTCCGCTCCGGACGTATGGGGAATTTGAACGTGAAGTGCGCCTCCTCTTTAAGGCACTCATAGAAGTGATGCTCGAAGGTGACTACTGGGGCAAACCATTCAACTTCCCAAAGCCTGAGATCAGTATCGAGCCCGATTTCATGGAGGAAGATGAGCAGTATAATCATGCTCATCCCGATCTTCCAACCTACACCGATCTCTATCTCCTCACGTTTGAGTTGGCCTCCAAGTTCGGTACCCCGTACTATGACAACCAACTCCCTGCATACCGGGGAGCAGGAGAAGGTATCTCCTGCTATCAGTGTTGTGCGTACCAGTTCTCAACCGTAGCAGATCAGGACAAGGATTTTGATCGTAAACTCTACTTTGAGGATGGGATGCATTTCTCTATGGGGTCGTGGGGTGTTGTCTCCCTCAACTGTCCGCGTGCCTCATACAAGGCGGGAGGAGATGAAGAACGCCTGTTTGCTGAACTGAAGACATTAATGGACATCGCAGTCGAGGTCTTCAGGATCAAAGTCAGATGGATGGACCTGATCGGCAGGAACGGACGAATGCCTTTTGCGATGCAGCGCCCCCGGGACCCGATCACGGGTGAGCGGGGTGCTATGGCGGTTGACTTTGATGGTCTGGTCTTTACCATCGGGGTCGTCGGTCTGAATGAGATGGTGCAGCATTTCACCGGTTCACAACTGCATGAGAGTGATGATGCATTCAGGCTTGCAGTCAGGGCGATGACCGAGATGGAACTCTATGCCCGTGAGATAACCGCGAAGCATGGGATGACCATTGCTCTGGCCAGAACGCCGGCTGAGACAACCGGTCAGCGGTTTGCTGTCGCCGATCTCTTATGCAGGGAGTATGAGGAACATGCAAAAAAGGTGATCAAAGGCAATCTTGCCAGTGCCCTTGAGCGTATGGGTGAGACTCGGGATCTCCCGATCTATTATACGAACGGCACTCATGTTGCTCCCGGAGCAGATGTGCCGCTTGCACGCAGGGCAGAACTGGAGCATGTCTTCTTCCCGATCGTGGACGGGGGAAATATCTTCCATATCTGGCTTGGTGAGGCAAGGCCGGATCCCCGGGGTCTTATGGATATGGCAATGAAACTCTGCCGCAGTACCCAGATCGGATACTTTGCTTTCACCCGGGATCTGACCGTCAGTTTACACCAGTTCTCAGAGTATAACGGAAAGAAATCTCCAGTGTCTTCGTTTGATGGCCAGCATGCTGAAACCGGGGATCACCCGACTCTGGTCTGCTAATTTTTTATCGATTCAATCGTATTCTGATTTCGTTCAATGATCTTCTCAGCAAGATATCTGCCGATCCATCCGGTCCCATCAGCGGAGGGATGGACTTCGATGAACCGTTCCATCTGATCGATTGATGCATGGGTATTGATGAGCAGGGCATGATATGCTGCGATCACCGATGCATAGGGGGATGCCTCAAGCATCCCGAGGATCCTTCCTGAGTCCGGATCTGCAGTCATTGACGCCCTTCCTGTTGCCCGATCCGGTATCGCCCAGAAACTTCCAGGTCCTGCTGGTGAGGGGATAGTCACCTTCATCCCTCCTTCATCCTGGACTCCGCAAAAAGCAAGATCGTTTCTGAGTTTGATTGCCTGGGGGACGGTATCAAGCGGAAATGCAGGTTTTAACCCGAGAATGGCATCAGCCGCTGCCCTTCCCTGCCATCGGGCGACCGGTGTCAGATGTGAGGATCCGGTCACGTCCCCTACTGCGTATACGCCTGGAATTCCGGTCTCCATACGGTCATTGACTTTGATAAATCCATCCTGACCGAATGGAATACCCTGAATTGCACTATTCTCAGGTTCGGTCCCTGCTGCAATCAGGATAGCATCAGCCTCAAGAGTCCTGAGGCCATCAGAGGTATGTACTTCAACCCCTGAAACCCGGGTTTCACCAGTTATCCTGATGACCCGTGTGTGTTCAAGAACGGTAACCCGGTGAAGTTCCTTCGTGGCCTCTTTCACCAGGGTCGCAGGAAATTCTTTGAGCAATGTGCTCCTGGACAGGATGGTTACTGCTGATCCAAAGAGGGAGAACAGATATGCCATCTCTGCAGCGATTACTCCACCACCGATAATGACCAGCCGGGAAGGGAGGGTCGGAAGGGAAAATATGGTGTGTGCGGTCATAACCCCGGGGAGTTCTTCTCCGGGCACATGAAGCCGTCGTGGCCGGGTACCGGTAGCGATAATAATCGCTTCTGGTTCGAGTCGTTCTGCGTTGATGAGGACAGACCGTCCCTCTACCTGTGCATCTCCCTGAATAACTGACACTCCGGCAGTCCGGGTCTCCTCATCGATAACTTGTGTGATGGTCTTGATGATCTCCTGCATCCGGGAGATCAGTGCCGGATATGCTATTTTTGGCACACTGGTGATAATCCCCGACCGGTGCAGCATCTCAAGGTGTTCCATCGTTCTGGCAACGTCATTGAGGGCACAGATGACCATGCATCCCTGGTGCAGGCACTGACCCCCAAGGCCTTCCCTTCGTCGCTCGATGAGTCGGACTTCCCTACCTGCACCGGCAAGTCGCATAGCTGCGTATCTGCCTGCAGGTCCGCCACCGATCACCACGATCATGCAGATGAATTGGATCTGGTCAGTGATAATGCATGGGCCTTTGCTACCTGGATGATTTGGATTGAAAAAAAGGGTTATTCGGTGATTTCTGCAGGAGTCTCTGCCTTGATGAGGGTGATATCCACGACTCCGTTCGTAAGAGTATACGAACATGAATCCGGCACGATCTGAAATGCCAGATTGATTGGAGCCCTGGCTCCTCCTGCAGTGATGAAGATTGTCTCACTGGTAAACTCGATCTCGGGAAGCGTGGAGAGCGATGATGGTAGTGCAACGGTCAGATATGCAACTGTTCCTCCGTCTACGATCTCGTACCCTACTTCGCACGCCTGTCTGCATGGGATCTCCTGGTCCTGTGACCCGCTGGTGATGATGGCACACCCGATGATGCGGGGTGCATCAGACTGGTTATCCGGTGGGTAACGCATATTCTGGTCGAGTCCTGCAACCTGCTCGATCAACCGTGCAAGATTTTTCAGCAGGTCATCATAGGGGGTGTTCGGCATAGTTTCCTCTCAATCGATAGCTCGATCCTGTTCTACATGCGATTCCCTGTTCAACGAGCGACTCTATGACGTCTTCTACGAGAGGGGTATCAAGATCAGTCAGATGTGATATCTCCTCAACTGTTCGAGCGCCATGAGCCAGTGCCACCGCGACCATAAGCCCGGTGTCCCCATTCCCTGCAAGGCGACCTTGTCTGAGCACCTCGCTGATCTGCTGATCGATCTCCCGTTCAAGTTCTTCCAGCCGCAGGGTCAGTTCCTGTCGTGAAGAGATCATCTGCCAGAGTTTCAGCAGTGAAATGATGAACTTCTGATCATCGTTCAGCACCAGGGGGATGAGGCCCTGTTGTTGCTTGTCGAGATGTACCTGGATATTGATATCATGTGCCAGGTAGTAATACTTCCTCCGTTTTTCATCATGCCTGAACGCAAGGATACTGGCCTCTTCTAACATCTGCAGATGGTCGATCACGGCCTTTGGTGAGATCGTAAGACGTTCTGAAATCTCGGTGACAAAGCAGGGCTTGTCCCTGATTAACTCAATAATACGTCTTCGGTTCCGATTTCCCAGAATATCCAGCAGCAGGGATAGTTCTGCCTGTTCGTCACTCACTAACGTAAGGTTAGGGCTGATCAAATAAAAAAGATGTGGTCGTCAGATCAGATCCGGTAGTTTGGGGCTTCATCGGTGATCGTAATATTGTGGGGATGGCTCTCAAGGTATCCTGCCTGAGTGATCCTGATGAAACGGGTTTTGGTATGCATCTCCTGGATATTTGCAGACCCGGTATATCCCATCGCTGACTTCAGCCCCCCGATCATCTGATAGATGACATCCTGAACCGGACCAACATACGGGGTGACTCCTTCAACCCCTTCAGGCACGAATTTGGTTCTTCCAATCTCTTTTTTCTGGAAATACCGATCGCTGGAGACCCCACTGCTCATCACTCCCAAGGATCCCATGCCCCGGTACTGCTTGTATTTCCTGCCCTGAATTGTAACTAGGGATCCCGGCGCCTCATCGGTCCCGGCAAACATATTTCCCATCATAACCGTGTCTGCACCAGCAGCGATAGCTTTGGCAACATCACCACTGTACCGGATTCCCCCGTCAGCGATCACCGGAACATCAGCTGGTCCGGCAACTTCGGCAACCTGGGCAATGGCAGTGATCTGAGGAACTCCTACTCCGGCAACCACCCGGGTGGTACAGATTGATCCAGGACCAATACCCACCTTCAGACCGTCAACGGCATCTATCAATGACTCTGCTGCAGCCCTGGTTGCGATATTCCCTGCCACCACATCACACGAGATACTTGCCTTGATCTCCTTGACTGCCCTCACTACATTCAGGTTATGCCCGTGTGCACAGTCAACCACGATTGCATCGACTCCTGTATCGGCGAGCATCGATGCCCGTGTATGATCAAAGGGACCGACTGCTGCGGCAACCCTGAGATTTCCGTTCTCATCACGCACCGCTCCCGGATACTGACTCTTTTCAAGAAGCTCCTGCATGGAGATGATACCAATCAGGCTGTTATCTGATCCAACGACCGGGAGACGTTCGACTTTTCGTGAATACATCATGTCAAACGCCTCGTCCAGGGTGATATCCTCGGTTGCGACAAGAGGTTCATGGGTCATGATTGAGGCCACCTTCTCGGCTCCGCGCCGGCTTGAAATCGCCCTGATATCCCTGCGACTAACGATACCGATCACTTTTCCATCATCAACAACCGGCACCCCTCCGATCCCATGCATCACCATAAGCCGTTCTACTTCGGTAACGGTAACTTCGGGTCCGACCGTCAGGACATCCCGTTCGATGATCTCTGCCTCACGTTTGACAGCCTTGACCTCTTCGACCTCCTGTTCGGATGACATATTCCGGTGGATGACTGATATCCCCCCTGCACGGGCGAGTGCAATAGCCATGGTTGAGGTGCTTACGGTATCCATGGCAGCACTTACGAGTGGTATATTCAGATGGATATGGCGGGAAAACCTGGTGGTGACTACGGTCTGATCTGGCTCAACTTCTGATGCTGCAGGTTCAAGCAGCACATCATCAAAGGTAAGCCCTTTTGGGGCAGCTAATTTTTCAAGATACATTTAATGGACCATGCTGACTGCTTTCATCACGAGTTCTTCCCTGACGGTTGCCCGCCTGTCACCTCCGCAAACCATCCCCCTGACTCCGATGATCTCGGGATTGATCCGCTTGAGCACATCCATGTCTTCAAACTTGAGTGAACCTGCTATTGCGGTTTTCATACCAAGATCGCGGTTCATGGAGGTAAATCTGGTAAGGTCAGCTTCATTCATAAATTCAAAAGTAGATTTCCCGTCTTTGATCCCGGTATCAACCATGGTAACATCAGCTCCTTCCTCTGCGGCAACAGGGACGAGATCAAAGGGTGATATTGTTTCCAGACGTTTCCAGTCTGAGTATGCTGCTATTACCACGATC
>NZ_JAJRBM010000239.1 GCF_028679455.1 Methanospirillum sp.
AGTATCGCTGGGTTGGTCCCTTTGCTACATATGACATCGTGCTCTTCTCACTTCGTTCCCGTAATATTACGATATCCTCTTCAGAAGAACTTCGGAATTATACAATTGGGGCGGTCACTTCAGATGTGTCAGCGGAACGATTGAGTGAACTTGGGGTAAATTCCGAAAATATCGTAACAAATCAGGATCCCACAGAACTTTTCAGGCTCCTTGAAGCGGAGAAGATTGATCTGGTAACCTCTGGAGATATTGCCGGTGAGTATTTTATCAAAAAGAGGAATGGAACCCCTGAAACATACCGGATATCCTATCGTATGGATTCAACTCCCCTGTATTATGCCTTCAACAAGGATACACCAGAAGACTTATTGAACAGGTTTGAGCAGGGACTTGATCGGATATCCCTGCCTCCGGCAGATGGGGGTATGAGTAAGCGGGATCAGGTGATGAGTGCATACAACCCGGTTTCAGGCCTTTCCTCCCTGAAATTTTATACTGAAGAGTATTACCCGTTCAACTACCTGTTGAATGGCACTCCTGCAGGTACATCGGTAGATGTCCTGGCTGAAGTATTCAAACGACTGGATGTGAACCTTTCAAGAGGCCAGATCAGTCTTGGCTCATGGGATGAGGGGTACCGCAGGACCATGAACCAGACCGGAACAGTCATTTTTTCAACGGCCCGTTCACCTGAACGGGAGGAACTCTTCTCCTGGGCTGGACCGGTCTTCACCGAATCGAATGTTATCTTTAGCCATGTCTCAAATATACCGGAAATTACCACACCCGGTGATCTTACAGACCTTCGCATCGGGGCGGTCACCGATGATATCGCTGCCCTTGATCTGGCAGATGTGGGATACCGGGATGCTTTGCTGTCATCAGATGCAAAAATCCTGATCCAGGCTCTTGAAAATGGAACTCTTGATGGGTGGGCATATGCTGAACATCCTGGAAAGAATCTGATAGCCCGGTACGCAAAGAATCCTTCTGCTCTTCAGCAGACGTATACTTTGAAATCCCATGATTATTACTTTGCCTTTAACCGGAATACTCCCCTTCCACTGGT
The DNA here is from genome assembly GCF_028679455.1 of Methanospirillum sp. Classification (GTDB taxonomy): domain Archaea; phylum Halobacteriota; class Methanomicrobia; order Methanomicrobiales; family Methanospirillaceae; genus Methanospirillum. The sequence continues at coordinate 1,070 of NZ_JAJRBM010000239.1, forward strand.
TCAGGCGTTTCAACGTGCACTTGATCAGGTGAAAAGTGAGAGAGACCAGAAAGGGGAGAACAGGAATGACTGAATAGTGGAGCAGCATCATGGCACCCCTTTTTAAGATTAGAGAGTTATTTGGTCATTGGGTTCTCACATGGAGATCTGTAAAACTGATTATGATGCTGATGAATAGAGCGAATCAAGAGAAGATTAACCAGGATGGTACACGTGTCCTCCTCAACCCTGACCTTACCAACATTCTGATGTTGCTGTACGCCAATCAGGTAGTATCATGATCCCCTTGGAGGAGATGTCTCACTATGGCAATGACGGACTAACCTGGGAAGAGGTCATTGAATCGCAGAAAACATATGGAAAAAATGAATTAACCCCACCGAAACACATTCCGGTCTGGAAACAGTATCTGGAGAAATACAATGATCCGATAATCCGTATTCTTCTTGTCGCGGTTACCCTTTCTGCTATCGTTGCATTGATAGAAGGGAACAGTCTCATTGATACCCTTGGAATCGCACTGGCAGTAATCCTGGCGACAAGCATCGCTTTTTTAACAGAATACAAAAGCAATCGTGAATTTGAGGCCTTGTACGCGATGCGCGAGGATACCTCAGTCAAGGTCGTCAGAAACGGAAGTCCTACCAGTATTCAGATGCGGGATGTTGTCGTTGGTGACTATATTCTTCTTGAGGCCGGGGACCAGGTACCGGCCGATGGATATCTTCGTGTTGCATCAGATATTGAAGTTGACGAGTCGGCATTTACCGGAGAGAGTGAACCGGTTGGGAAAAATTCTGATGATGAAGTCATGAAAGGATCGTACATCACCGCAGGAAGAGGTACCATGATTGCTGCTGCAGTCGGTGATAACACGAAGATGGGGGAGATTTCATCATCGCTTATTGAAGGAACAAGGCCGGAAACTCCTCTGCAGCTGAAGTTGAAAGATCTTGCAGATCTGATCAGCAAATTCGGATATATAATGGCCGGTCTCATCATCATACTGGTATTAATCCAGGGATTTTTCCTCGGTGTTCCTCCTGAATCTCCGATTGAGGTTTTTGGATTTTTTTTACAGGCCTGTATGCTGGCAGTTGTTATTATTGTTGTTTCTGTTCCTGAAGGACTTCCAGTAAGTGTTACGGTCTCCCTGGCTCTAACCATGAAGAAAATGACCCGGGTTAAAAGCCTGGTAAGACGTATGATCGCCTGTGAGACCGTGGGATCAGTGACGGTCATTTGTACCGATAAGACCGGCACACTCACTATGAACCAGATGGAGGTTGCTGCAGCCTCTATTGAAGTCCCGGAGATGACAACGAATATTCCCTCCACCCCATCAGAGTGGATCACCCTGAATGCTGCTGTAAATAGTACCGCAGAACTGGATGAGAAAGAGGGAAGGGTGATCACCATCGGAAATTCTACTGAAGGGGCTCTTCTCAGGTGGCTCCACCGGTCCGGAATCAGGTATCCGGATATCCGTAATGCCTGGTTAGTAGAACATCAGGACTTTTTTACTTCGAAAAAAAAGCAGATGACCACTATCATACCATATGGTCACCGGTATTTGCTCTTGGTAAAAGGAGCACCCGAGATCATCAGTGCAACATGTACCCCTGCTCCTGATTTGAGTCATCTGCACCATCTTGCCGGCAGGGCTATGCGTACCTTAGCCTTTGCTCATGGGGAACTTCAACCCGGTGAGACCGAACCGGTCAGTTTCACGTGGGATGGGTATGTAGGAATTCGCGATGAAGTCAGGCCTGATGTGAATGAAGCGGTAAAATCGTGTAGTAATGCAGGGATTACGGTAAAAATGGTGACTGGTGACAGCCCTGAGACCGCTGCAGCTATTGCGAAGGAGACAGCAATTCTTACATCCGGCATCGTCATGACCGGTCCTGAATTTCGGGAATTATCTGAAGAGAAACGCCGGGAAATTGCTCCTGCTATCCAGGTCCTGGCAAGGTCAGACCCTCATGATAAACTTCTGATGGTCAGGGCCCTTCAGGCAAACGGAGAGGTAGTGGCGGTTACCGGAGATGGGACAAATGATGCTCCTGCCCTTCGCAATGCAGATGTGGGATTTGCCATGGGAATTGCAGGAACTGAGATCGCCAGGGAGGCGAGTGATATTATTCTTCTTGATGACTCATTCCCCACGATAAAAAGTGCAGTCTGGTGGGGACGTGCACTTTTTGAAAACATCCAGCGGTTTTTGGTCTTTCAACTCACTATCAATATTGCTGCTGCTATTCTGACTTTCATCGCTCCACTTTTGGGAGTATCTCCCCCATTTACCATTATTCAGTTACTCTGGATCAATATTATCATGGATTCACTTGCGGCTCTGGCTCTCTGTTCTGAAGCACCGCATCCTGCATTGATGAAGCGAAAACCCATTCCAAAAACTGCTTCGGTGATAACGCCATACATGAAGTGGGCAATTCTCATTACTGCCGGAATTTATATTGCAGTTGGAATAGCCGGTCTGATACTGGGTCTTCCATTTATGACAACTCCGCAGGAACAGGCAACAGCCTTTTTTTCAGCATTTGTGATTGCACAGGTCTGGAATGGATTTAATTGCAGGGGAATAAATGGGATTATGCCTTCAATATTCAGGGGGAACCCGGTTTTTTTTGGAATCATGGGATGTATTGTCTGTATTCAGATCCTGATCGTTCAGTATGGTGGAATGGTTTTTGATACCGTCCCGTTAACCCTCCTGCAATGGATGATGGTGGGTATCGGGACCATGCCGGTCCTGCTGATCTGGCCTTTGCTTCGAATGGGGATGAGGTTAGAATAAACCCATTTCAAAAATATAATCTCCTCCCCGTTTCAAAACTCTTTGCGTAAATAATTTATCAATTTTTTAAAATCATGGAACACAACTCTGCATCAGAACAGATATCCTTGAATTCGAAAGAAAAGACGGTCTTTCAAAGTGTAATTATCGCACTCATCCTTTGGATTCCGAATATTGCTGCTGTTCTGTTATCCGGATCTGTTACCATGCTTGCAGATGTAGTAAAAGATGGAAATGAGATCCTGGCGACATTTCTGGCGTGGATAGTTCTGCGAAAAGTTTCACAGGGAAAATCCGGAACCTACGATTATGGTATGGGGAAGTTCGAAACGATCATCGGTTTTATAACCGGTGTTGTGATGTTTATCTCTCTTTTCATTGTTTTTTATTCCGGGATATGGAGGATTCTGGCACCTGAACCGATCCAAATCGGGGGTTCTCTTTTAGGAATAGGTATCTACTGTATCTCGATCTGTGCTAATACCCGGACTTGTCTTAAGAGTCACCGGATTGCAAAAATAGATGCTTCTCCGATTATGGATTCTCAATGGAGACTTTTCAGAAATAAGGCCATATCAGATGCACTTGTTATTGGGACCCTCATCGCCTCATTGGTTTTCCATGAATTCTGGTGGTCATGGCTCTTTGACCCGATTTCATCACTTCTTATTGGAATAATTCTTTTCCTCTCAGGGTACCATATCATAAAATCATCATTTCAGGATCTTCTTGATAAGACCATTGATGAATCCTTTCAGTTTCTAATTCTGCAGGATCTCGTTGAATTTTTCGATGAATATATTGCATTTCATGGAATGAAATCCCGATTATCTGGAAATAATGTGTATATTGAAATATTCCTGGAGTTTGATGATGATCGGAAAATGGGTGAAGTCCAGGACATAATAGATCGGATGAAATCTTCAATCGAACAGAAGATTGAAAGAAGTACAATCTCTATTGTACCGAGCAGGGGATTTAAAAATGGTGATCATTGAAAACTCTGTATCAGGAGTGGATCTTTTGAGTTATTGTGCCTGATAATTTTTTTCGGTGATGATGCTTCGACATTCCGGCAACATTAACCGCAGATTCTATTATTACATTGCCTGAAATGCTTTTCTCCGACCAAGGATGCATCCCTCTCCCCGACACCCGCCAAGTGGTTGTTTCGGGTTTCCAAGGCATCCCACACAACGGGCCATTACTGCTGCTCCCCGGGGAAGTGCACTTGACACAAAGATAACCCGTTCATAGGGGTCAGGAAAGAGTTTCGTCTCCATTATACCTTCGAGCACATACTCTGGTTTTCTTCCAGACATAATCGCTCTCCCTGAGAATCCGATTGCTGAATTCTGATGAATGAGTCCTTCTTTGTGGGCTAGATCAATCATTCGGAGAGCGAGCTGAGCACATACACGATCCACTACTTCAGTGAATATCTTCAGACCGTGGCTCTCAAAGAGTTCTCCCCCTATCTCTTGCAGATTGTGATAATTTGAGAAATCATCTCCACAATCAACTCCGATTATGGAAATTTTTTCATTCTCTGCGATCTGAGGATCAATGGGCACCTGGCCGTATTTTTTCCGATGATGTGGTACTATTTCGACCTGAATCAGGTTATGAATCTGTTCTGAGTATTTTTTACTGATTACTGATTCTTTCTTCGAAAAAAAGCCGGTTGTAATTTCATCTCCTAAAAATTCCTGAGCATTTCCATACTGTTTATCCACCTTTCCGGTCCCTTTTACCAGGGTATCTGCGATAGCACCACCGAGCCCTATGAAACATCCGATGGTTCGGGCATAGGGATTTTTTCTATCCTTTGGTACATACTCGGTAATCCGCCCATCAAGGATGGTACCCATGTCCAGAGAGAGACAAGGATTTCTAAAATCTACCTGCGTATTTTTTGCTCCCTGTTTTATTCCAGCCAGGGAAAGATCTCCTTCCATATCATTTGCTATTAAATCCTCACCTGAAATCCCGGTTGCCGGGATGACTCCCGCAATCGAACCGTCATATCGTACTTTATCAAGAAGGCTATATCTTCGATCATCTTCAGGAAGTGAATTTTTCGTCATCACAGGTCGCATCTTTGACATGGAAATACCTGCATCAAGGCATCCCTTCGTAATTGAACCCAGGTAATTATTTATATGGTCTGGAGACTCCCATTCCGCGACGATTCCCGTAGAATGGACCGCATAGTCCAGTTCTTTTTGCAGATCCAGGTTACATGCACTAACCGTTTTCGTAATAATATCTTTTACCAGGTTTTCGACAGCTTCTTTTGAAAGAATGATGCCATCAAGCGTTTGTCCGAATTTTTCCTCATTAGGTATAGTTTTGGGAATTTTAACCTGATTCATCAAAGTAACATTTCTATTGATAAGATACGTAATCCCGGACTCAAGATTTGTACCGGTGATAATGCAGTCGGTGGTGGTATTTCCGACATCGATCGAGAGCACAATGTGATAGGTTTTTTCTTTATATTCAGGGATCGAAAT
>NZ_JAJRBM010000024.1 GCF_028679455.1 Methanospirillum sp.
ATTAGAACCCATATAGGTACCAGTCTCACATGGTTGGTAAAAATCGGTGTGATCTGGCCCCATGGATGGAATTGTTTTATAATCCGCATCACTCTCATCACATCAAGGGTTGCGGGAAAATAGTAGGGAATACTAGAATGAATAAGGGTTTACTTCAAAACAGGAAATTACATGAGTTGAATGGATTAATGGATACGTGCCTCATAACAGACATTTTTCCCGAGATCCGTTAAGACATAGTGTTGGAGCGTTTGATCGGTCTGTCCTACTTTGAATGGGTCACGTCTTGATTTCGAAATCAGGTTATTCTCTTCCAGTTTCTGCACTGCAATGACCATCTGATCGATATTTGCTCCAGGTTGACGATTACAGGCACGATAGATCGTAGTATCCGCATTTTTTATAAGGACCGTCAGCAATATTTTCTCCTGATTATCAAGAATCGTTGCGAGCTCTTTGATATTAGAAGTATTGCTCATAGGGAAGTAATCAGCGTGCCGGGGGAAATAGTTACCCTTATACTCACTTCTTTTAAATCTCCCTGGATAGATTGAGATCCCGGTATTCGGATTATCAGATAAAAATCATACTCTTAAAAAATGGAAATCATAATGGATTACGGGGGATTTCTGATGTGATAACTAAGAATTTCTCCGTTGCGTATCAGGGAGAGCTGAACTCATGATTAATGATTATTCGAACATATCCACTGATAGTTATCTCCTCATATCGGTGAACATGGGTTCTGATCTGACTCTCATCATCCCTCTCATTCTCTTGACATCAGGATCCCGGATCAGATACCACCACTCTGTTTCGACTCATGCATGAGAATCCTTCTCCTCGAGATAGATTGCCCTGTCAAATGCTTCAACTGCTTCATCATATCGATTCAGACAGTTGAGAGCATTTCCTTTATTATTCCAGGCATCAGCATACTCCGGGTCAAGAAGGATCGCTTTTTCACAGGCCTGAAGTGCTTCCTCATACCGCTCCAGACAGTTTAGGGCACTGCTTTTATTATTCCACGCATCTGCATACTCGGGGTTGATCTGAATTGCTGTTTCGCATGCTTTTAATGCTTTTTCATGATGTTCCAGACTATTAAGGATATTTCCTTTATTATTCCATGCCATGACATTTTCATGGTCCAGAAGGATTGCCTTTTCACAGGCCTGTAATGCTTCTTCGTATCGTTCCAGGAGGAAGAGAATTATTCCCTTGTTCGTCCAGGTATCGCCATTTTCCGGATCGAGATGAAGTGCTTTGTCACACTCCTGCAATGCCTCTTTATACCGTTCTAATCCTTCCAGGATCTCCTGTTTATTAATTATTACCTCAGCATCATGCTGGGAAGATGAGAGATTATTCACACAGGGCATTTCTTGTCGGTATGGTTAAAGGTTACTCTTCATCATCTGGGTACAAGGTTTGAGGAAGATAAAAATGCAAACCCCTCTGGTTAATTCTGGCTATCTCTTGGTTCAGATTAAATAATCTATATCCATGATTTCATCAGATGAGTTGTGTCACAACGCTGATGGAAGGACATTTCATGGGCTTCATTCTCTTCGGGATAAAAGGGCCCTGATATCATCATAACAACACACGGGTATTCTGACTTTCCCCTCATCAGTTATGATAACTCCCCAGGATTCAGTGAGAGCACGAACCCGGTCAGCATCAATATGCAGTTCGGATAAACTGATCTCATGGTATGATCCACAACAATCCATTCCAGCCATATCATACCCATGCAACGATAAGAGTGCCGGTACCGTAATGTCCACCACCCAAGGGGTGTTCACCGTATGAGTCAGGGCCATCCCTTGAATGGTTCAATGGTACCAGAGGAATCCAATCTCATTATCCCTGATAATAATCTCCGGAATTCAATACTCGTCCGGGTAGAATACATGGTTACTTCTGCAGTCTTTTCCAGACCTGGTCATGCTGCAGAGGTAACATGCTGATACAGTTGGTTTGCTGCAATACCCGGGTTTCCGGGTAACAAACCACTGATGAATTTTTACCAGGGGTTCTATGGTCACCTGTCCTGCACCCGCTAAACAATACCCTGTCTTGTCAAGAGCCCAGATCGGATAGGGTTTCATGCTGTCTGGAATCGGTTCTGATGGGAGTGTCGAGAGATCAATGGCCTCATGGAGTCTTTGGGGAAAGACAACAGTCTCAATGTCTGATAATATTGAAAAAAGTGTCCCAACATCAGCATGATCCCATTCTGCTAAGTCCTTTTTGAGCTGATTGATGATCAGGATGAGGGCCTCTGACCTGGTACGGGGTATAACTCCGTTCACTCTTATGTTGCCTTCATTATCGATGATCACTGCAGAGGTCTGCATGCTATGTAGTGACGGAAGATCTTTAATCCTGACTCCCATGGTCCTTCTCTTTCTCTCTGGAACAATAAAAAGAAAACTCTCATCTGAACCGGTTTCCTTGGGTTAAAAACCCTCCTTGGTGGTCAGCATCTCTCATCCGGATAATTGAAGAGGATAGATACAGTTGCTATCGAGATTTTACAGATGAGAATCGTGAATACCCAAATTATTTGTCTCTCAAAACCTGTATTTGGGAGGATCAAAAAAATTAGGATTCGGCCTTTTTTTCATCGAATCTCCCGAATGGTACGATAATCTCAAACCGTGCTCCTACTCCGGGTTCTCCTGTCTCATTTAGAATAATCCTGGTGATTGCAAGAATTCCCTGGCTAATGAAAAGACCATACCCGGTATTTTTCCCATACCCACGCTCAAATATCAGTGATTTCTCATCGTTTAATATGCCCGACCCGTCATCCTCAACAATTATCACCAATCCAGCTCTTGTATGAATGGATGAGACAGTGATGCGTGAGACTGTTTTGCCATGTCTGATTGCATTCTCAATAAGATTATAGCAGACTTTTGGAAACAGGGGATCAGCATAGACTCTGACACCTGTCACCTGAATATCGATGATAATCTCTCCTGGATCGATATTATCAATCGCCTGCATGAAGATCCCTTCAACATCCTGCCACACCGGAGTTTCAACACCGAGTTCCTGATAGGTCCGGGTAAATGCTATGAACTCTTCGATAGATCGAAGCGACTCGGAGAGCATGTTAAAATATCTTCTTTGTTCAGCAGTAAACGGTATATCTCTGAGGAGGTATAGATTGGACTTTCCGATCATCACTTTATTCATGATATCGTGACGGGTCACACTGGAGAGGAGGTTTAATTTTGAGTTTGCCATCTTCAGTGCATTTTCAGTATCCTTAAG
>NZ_JAJRBM010000240.1 GCF_028679455.1 Methanospirillum sp.
TCCTCGTACCACCAGTTCCCTCGCGCGATCGCTCATCAGATCTCCCGGGCCGTGTGCATCTGAATCAACCACCAGGTTGCATCCTGTCTCCTCAGCGATCCTGGCTACGTGTCCGTTAGTCCGGTTGTGTCCTCCGCGTGCAGTGATCTCAAGAAAGACTCCGTGGTCAACAGCTTCTTGTGCATCTTCTTTGGTTATGAGGCCGGGATGTGCGAGTATATCCACATATTCGCAGATACATGCCTGCCTGTTGGTTCCGGGTGCCACGGGTTCGACCACCGTCTCTCCATGAACAACAACAATGTCTGCACCTTCATCTTTTGCGAGTTTTGCCAGTCTGGAAATCTCAGCAGGAGGGACATGGGTGATCTCCACCCCAGCAAGGAGCGTAACTCCGTATTCTTCGGCTGAACAGCGGATTCGCTCAATAGCAGCGATAGTGCTACTGATATTACTCATATCAGCGTGATCGGTGATCCCGACCGTATCATACCCAAGGACTGCCATGCGGCGGATCAGTTCACAAGGGAGGAGCTCACCGTCTGAAAGGATAGTGTGGGTGTGCAGATCGTACATGGCTACTTCTTAGGGGCTATTTTTCTGAGTTCTGTTGCGACCTGATAAAGCAACTCAGTCTTCGGCCCAGTACAGTCTGCGATAACGCGGCCTTCATGTCTCCACCACCAGGTTGGATGAGATTTTTTCTCTCTACGGTATTTTACACCGCATGATGCAAGTGCCCGTTCAATATCTGGGATAGCAGGTGCCTGAACTGCCTGCTCACGAGGAACCCTGCGCCCTTCTTTACGCATGAGTTTTGCGTCAAAATAGCAGGGATAAAGTATCAGTCCCTTCTCCATTCTTTACAATCTAAGAACTGAACCTATAAACAACCAGCGGGAAAGACGTAACTGTATGCATCATATCGACGTCTCGATCGAGAAGGATATCTTCTCAGCCAACCGGCGTCTTGCAGATGAGAATGCTGCTCATCTTAAAGGGCATCAGGTCAGGGCGTTTGATCTGCTTGGTGGGATTGGATCAGGAAAGACCGCTCTGATCGAGCAAATGGTCCCCCGCTTATCAAAAAAGAACCTGAAAGCAGCTGCAATTGCCGGGGACGTGTACGGTGATGATGATTTTCGCAGAATAACCTCCCTTGGAATCCCTGCAGAAAATGTGAATACCGGCAAAGAATGTCATCTTGACGCCCATATGGTTGAACATGCACTCCATCATCTCCCGCTTGATGTAATTGATATCCTCTTTGTTGAGAATGTCGGCAATATGGTCTGTCCTACGGACTTTGAACTCGGTGCAGAGAAACGGATTGTGGTTGTCTCTTCTACTGAAGGTGATGATGTGGTGAATAAGCATCCGATGATGTTCAGGGGCTGCACCATCGGTGTTCTGAATAAAGTGGATCTGGCTGAGGCAGTCGGGGCAGACCTCGATCGGATGGAACGTGATATGCACCGTTATAATCCTGATATGAAGGTCTTCAGAACCAATATGAAGACCGGTGACGGAGTGGATGCTCTGCTCGAAGAGATCCTGTCATAAAAGGGACTATATAGCTACGAAGGTGATAGATATAGGACTCTGTGGCGTAATCAGGACTCCCACAACCAAAACAGCGTCACCAATATCAGAGGGAAGATAACATGCAATGGCAAGGTAGATCGGTTCGAAAGTCAACGGGTGGAAGATATCATCCTGCATGCGGGAAGCGTCGCAGGGAGATCGGATCAGCACCGACAGAGACCCACATAGGGGTAGAAAAGCGGAAGATTAGTCGTACCTATGGTGGAAACCAGAAGATCCGTGCACTGCGGTCAGAGTTTGCTGCTGTCAGTAACCCTAAGACTGGTGAGACCAAGAAGGTAAAGATCGACAACGTTGAGAAGAACACTGCCAACCCGAATTATGTACGGCGTAACCTGCTCACGAAGGGTGCAATCATTAAGACCAGCATGGGCATGGCAAAGATTGTCAGCCGTCCGGGGCAGCATGGCGTTATCAACGCCGTTCTCATCGAATAACTTTTTTTACGTAAATTCTGTTCTTTTCACCACAGGAATCATCAAACGATAGTCTGCCCGGTTTGACAGATCTCATCTCCTTTAGAACGCTTATTATAGGCTGCAGGAGAATCTCTGCTGGAAATATTTCCCGATCTGGGTTAATGGAAGGATCATAACAGATATGACACTCAAAACTACACTTGCCGCGCCTTTTTATCACAGCAGGGTTGAAAAACTAGGCCGAAGTGAACTGATCTATTACTACTCCTTTGATCGGAGATGGATGGATCGGGATCAGGTAGACCTGCTCCTCAGACGGGGAATGGATCAGGGACTTATCAGGACCGATGGTGAGTTTTTCTCTCTCCTATTTGATCCTGCAGAGGTAGAAATTCCGATTGGGTATAAGCCCTCATCTGCGATATTTGAGGTTGCAGATCCAGTCTCCCAATTGATCGATCGCATTGCATTACGGAGTGGTCAGACTCAGGAAGAAGTGGCAAGCCGTATGAATGAAGTGATCAAGGACAGATTCGATGGAAAACTGAGGCCTGAAGCCGCATTGGTTATCCTGGCAAAGGAGTATGAGACGCCATATTCAGATCTGGTTCCTCAGCTTCGATCTGAACTTCTGAAAAAAGAATAATTATTAGTTTCCGCCTTCAGCAGGTGCTTCTGCTGGTGCGAAGTAGGATGCGAGGGTCTTTGAACCTTCCTTGGAAACAACGGTGTTAATCTGAACAAAGTCAGCAGTGATCTCAGATCCCCTGACCATCTTGCGCCGTCGCTCTCCATCAAGGACCGGGTGGAATCCTACGCCGCCTGATACGAGGACACGACGTCTTCCTGCAATAGGAAGGCTCTTTCTGGCCGGTGTTCCGTTCCGGTCTGATGCACCGGTTACCTTGAGTTTGTATCCTTCGAATCCGAATGGTGTTCCATCGATCTCATCACCAATACGCTTTCCCATGAGTGATCCGGCTGCACCACCGGTTGCATCGATGTTATATGCCTTACCTGTTGCCGGGTCAGAGAGTACTATCTTAAAATCAACCATACTATCAGTATTTTTTGTTTAGTCAGCAGCGATCAGAGCCCCTTCACGAGGGGCAGTATCTTGGTTACGTGTAAATTCCCATCACTCAGCTGAGCCGAGCAGTCTCCGTATATATCCGCGCCTGATCTTTATAAGACTACTTTCCCCAGAACGGGTTTTCTTTCCGGTACAGTCTGGTGAATTCATCAAGGACATCGCGGGCATCGATCGTAAGATGTGAGAGCATCTCCGCTTCAAGCACCTTTACGTGACGTTCGGGAATGTTGACGAGTAGTTCATCGTTCACATCAAACTGCCTGCCGACCGTTGCCCCGTCAACCGAGATTGCAACCTCATCACCGGCCTTGGCTTCCTGAATATTCTCCTTTCTCAGTTGAATAGATTTGAGCTGGCCGACCTTCTTTCCATCTTTTCTGATAAGGTTCACTCCGTTCCTGAGTTTTCCGGAAAGAATTCTGACTCCGACCACTGCAGGATTGTTCTGTCTGAAGACACAGTCAGGGAGCACCATCAGTTTTGCCGGGAAGATGATCTGCTCAAACCGCTTCTGATCAAGGTTGCGTTTCATCTCATCACGCCATTCAAGATATGATTCAAGGACATGGTAGATGACATTTCCTTTGAAAAGCTCGACCATTTCAGCGTAAAGAGCCTCGTTCAGAAGATCCTGTGCATCTGGGAGAATCTGGGTATTGAATGCGATAATGGAACGATAATACGGAGTTTTTATGGTCTCTGCTTCGATTACATCATGCCTTGTAACCGGACCAACTTCTGCCCTCATCACCGGAATCTCGGACGTGGTAAGTTCCTTGCAGAGTGCTTCCAGTGCACCGATAGTATCTGCCTTGATGATCAGACCTTCAGGGGAGAGAGTGACATTAATTTCGGTCATCTCCCGCTCAATGCTCTCGCGGATCTCATCCTCGTTTCCATCGATGACGCGAACCGGTGAACCGGCGATCACTTGATCAAGACCCGGAGCACTTACCTTCACTCCTGCTGCCGCTACGACAGACTTAGCACGGGAGAACCGGTCTTCGATCAGGATCTCTTTCAGGGGGCGGGGCTGGAGGAGCGATCGCACCTTGGTGGTGATCACACCGGTACTGGATGCAACCGCAATTTCATCGCCCACCGAGATGGTTCCGTCAAACAGAATTACATCTATTGTTGCCCCGAGCCCCTTCTCTTCCTTCACCTCAAGCACGGTTCCTGATCCTGGTCCATCAACTGCCAGGGCCAGTGAGGCTTCCATGTACCTCTGGGCCAGTCCGATTAGCACCATGAGCAGATCTGCGATCCCTTCTCCGGTGTGCGCACTTACCGGAACGATTGCAAGGGTTCGTGCAAAATCATCGACCCGGTCGAACCGCTCTGACGAGAACTCATGTTCTGCGAGAGATCCTACGATCTCATAGGTCTTCTTCTCCAAAAGATCAATCACGCGCTGGTTCTGTTTTCCAAAACTTGACAGAAAGGGTTCATCTGGAAAGGAACGCCAGCCTGGTAACCGGTCTATCTTGGTAGCAGCCATTACAAAAGGGGTTCTGCATCCCCGGAGAATCTGTAATGCCTCGATTGTCTGGGGTTTGAATCCGTCAATAATGTCCACTACAACGATTGCCAGATCTGCCAGAGCGCCTCCGCGTGCCCGGAGCGTGGTGAATGAGTGATGCCCGGGGGTATCAATGAAGAGGAGGCCTGGAATGTTGATCTTCAGGTTTTTGATTGCCCCACCCATCGCGACGATGGTTTCGATCGGAACAACCGTCGCTCCGATATGCTGGGTAATCGCGCCTGCCTCACCGGCAACCACTTTTGAACCACGGATCCGATCAAGGAGTGAGGTCTTCCCATGGTCCACATGCCCGAGCACACAGACGATTGGGGTACGAATCTTAGGATTGTTACTACTACTCTGACTTTTTTTATCAGATTTCTTTGCCATCGCTGCACCCCCGGATGAGGGCCCCCACCCCTCTGGCTTTCGAAATATTACCAGAGGAAATTATATTCAGGTATCATGAGAAGGGGCTGACTGACTATACATGAGAGGTGCTCTCTAATAATAATTCACAAGGGCAGAGAAAGGAGGACTGAATGTGCTCCCATTTGCTTTCCTGGAGGCTCTTCTCCAGGGAAGTAAAAAGAGATAGA
>NZ_JAJRBM010000241.1 GCF_028679455.1 Methanospirillum sp.
CTCGTCGTCGCCAGCACCCCGGAAGGCGCTGGCGAAGCCATACTCTTATGGCCGGAACCAACAATAAAGTCAGCCCCGATCTCTTTCCCGTTAACCGGCATAACACCGACTGTATATGCCCCGTTATAGAGGAACGGGATATCATAACTGTATGCAACTTTGGCGATCCCTTTGACATCATGCTCGTTTGCAAGCTGATAATCATAGTGATCGATCATGACAAGAGCCGGGAGTTTTCCAGTCTCCTGTTTCACCTGTTCGATCTTTTCAGCGGTTGCATCAGCAGTAATGATATTATCCTTATTGAGTGGGACTTCCTTTACGATTCCTCCTGCACCCTCAACTGCCAGAAATTCGGTGTAGTGTGCGAATGCAGAGAATATCACTGAATCACCTTTCTCCACTACGGTCTGGGCAACAGCCTGGAACCCGCGTCGTGCACCCGGAACAACCCTGGCCTGGTCCATGTTCACGAACTCAGCCAGTTGGGTATGGAAGTCCGCGATAGGTGGTTTTGAGATCTTATCTAATCTGAAGGGTTTACGGCAGGCATCACACGTGGAATACCCGTCACCATAGGCAATAAGAGCCTGACGTGCTGCAAGGGTCAGTCTCCCTGCTGCCTGGATCGGCTGGATATTGATATTTTCTTCTTCGCGTGTCCTGACTTCGATGGTTCCGGCAATCTTCTCCGAACGCTGAACGTCAGTATTGGTCTCAAATGCCTGTATGATCGTTTTCAGATCTTTGATCTTCTCCCTGAGATGTTCTTCTTCTGTCTGATTCAGGCTGCCGGGCAGTCCGTCCCGGATCACCTGCCTGGCCTCTTCCAGTTTGAAGAGTGCGGCAAAGATCAGATCTGTCCTCTTCTCCATGTTCAATCCTTACCTCATAATAATTTGACAAGTCATATTCACAATCGTGAAGTATCATATATGTTGTCGCGGAAGTATAAAAGAGATGATAATCCGGCTAATATTGATAGAACATTTGTACTATTGGTATCATCTTCTTCCTTGAAATCTATTCAAAAATTGTCCCGGATCCAATACATCCGCTTACCCGCCTGAAACCGGTGGGAAGACCTTGATCTCGTTCCCATCAGAAACAGGAGTTATCAGACCACCGGTATCTTTGATGGTGACTCCGTTGACCAGGATATTCACATAACGTTTCAATTCTCCTTCATGATACAGAAATGGAATGAGAGCGGGAAATTTCCCGGTTAACTCGTTCACAACTTCCTGTACGGTTGAAAGTGGAGAATTGATCTCAACTTCCTTAGATCCAACTATCTCACGATAGTTTGCAAATAAAATCACCTTTATACTCATCATGTACCTCAATATTCGTTTAATTGAGCGCTTTTTGTGAACATGTCGGACATTTGGGGTCAGGCTCAATAGCTATTTCATGAAATTCCATATATTCACCATCGTAGATGAGCATCCGGTTGATGAGCGGCCTTCCAATTCCGGTCAGGATTTTAATCGCTTCAGTAACCTGCAATGTACCTATCACACCAGGAGTAGCACCGAGAACTGGAAAGACCTCACGTGGAGGTGCTTCCGGAACGATACACTCAAGACAGGGAGTTTTTCCGGGAATGATTGTGGTGATCCTTCCCTCTAACCCCCAGACTGAAGCATGAATGAATGGAATATTATGTGCAATGGCAGCCTTATTGAGAAGATACCGGGTGGGATAGTTATCCATCGCATCAATGATGAGATCTGCTCCTTTCGTGAGAGCGTAGACATTATGCTCATCGATCTTGACCTGAAGAGGAGTTATCCTGATGGAAGGATTCATGGCAGATAATTTACATTCAGCACTTTTTACCTTATACTGGTCCACATTCTCATCCCAGTGAAGAATCTGGCGATTTAAATTTGAGAGATCGACCACATCCATATCTGCAATAACGAGATGCCCTATTCCGGCAACTGCCAGGTACGTTGCAACAGGAGTTCCAAGCCCTCCGGCTCCTGCGATAAACACAGTTGCCTGTTTTAACCTTAGTTGCCCTGTTTCATCAAATCCTCTGATAAGGATCTGTCGATGATATCGTTTGAGATCGTAATCCGTGAGTGTCATAAGTCAGATAGTATACGTTCAGGTGGTGATCCTTACTATCCCGGTGATACCGGGAATATTTGTCAAAACAAACCCGGATGAACATAGTAGGATCACATGGTTCCGATTTGATCGTACGTACAACAAACAAAAGAATTTGGGATTTGCAGGATCCCTCAAAGGTTCCTAACCCATAATCACCGGACGGACGAGATCTGCAATGCTGTAAAAGCTCTGTCTTGCGTCCATAAAACTGAGACGCTCCTTGAGCAGTGCATTAGTCTTCAGGCGCCTGATTGCATAACGCACGGTCCGTGGGGGCAGCCTGGTTTTTTCAATGATGTCTTTCTGAGTGAGTCCTTCACTCGTCTCGAGCACCTTAAACACCAGCTTGGCTGATGGAGGCAGATGTTCGATTGTTATCTCGTCATATGTTTCTGCCTCAGTAACGGCAAAAACGATCCCTTCTCGTCATAGTGACTACTCATATGTTGGATCTTCTCATACATAAATATTCACAATTGTGAATGCAGTTATATTGGACAAGTGATAACTATAGATCAGGTATTCTCTGAATAAAAATTGATTCAGATTTTTGCTATCAGTGCATGACCTACTCGTGTCCCAACATTCCCGAAGTAAAGGTTATTATGACTTTATTATCTGAAAAATTATCACTGTATGTTCCGTGCCAGATAGAAAAAGACGGAGTATTTTCTTTATCAGAACATGAAGTTGTGAGAGAACTCCCGTATTCACTCTGGGTAAATGGACGTTTGATCCTGACCGTTATGACGAGCCCTAACCAACTGGAAGATTTTGTACTTGGTTATCTTTACACGGAAGGGTTAATCAAAAATGTTGATAACATCGAATCTCTGCAGATTCAGGAGCAGAGTATCAGGGTGTTGATCACAGAAAAGATCCACATCAAAGGAAGAAAGAAAACGATTCTCTCCGGATGTGGGGGTGATTCTTCATCTTTTGATATTACTAAACTCCCCCATGTACATTCTGATCTGA
>NZ_JAJRBM010000242.1 GCF_028679455.1 Methanospirillum sp.
GTATCAAATTATAATATTGTGAAAATGGTTGTACCTAATATGAAATATTTAATAGAATATAACACGATGCCCGTGGCTTTTTTCTTATTTTTACGGAAATTTGGGGTTCAAATCACAAATTAGATATATCGTAGTCTCAAATTACCAATTGTCGTACACTGGTACGGTCGTACCCTCAGATCTCCTGAGGGCTCTCTCGCGATGAGTGGTATAGCACTGCGAACAAACCAATACAAAAGGCGATTTTCTTGACTAAAGTAGTAGAAATTTCCCCAACCACAAGACATGAGGGGCATTCAAAGCTCGTTCTCAAAGTCAATGATGAGGGAATTATTGAGCGTGGCGACTGGCTCAGTATAACCCCTGTACGAGGTATTGAGAAACTGTGTGTCGGTAAGACGATGCACCAGGCACCCAAGATTTCCTCCCGTGTCTGCGGTATCTGCCCAATTGCTCACACCCTGGCAGGTATCGGAGCCATGGAAGCTTCAATCGGCTGTGAAATCCCGCAGGACGCATATCTGCTCCGGCTGATTCTTCAGTGTGCCAATAAGCTTCACAGTATTGCTCTGCACGACATCCTTGCGCTGCCTGATATGTATATCCCAGGCACCGAGACCAAGATCAACCCGTTCACTCCAGAAGAGCCGGTCAGAACCGTTGCAAAGCGGATTCAGCGCCTTCGTGAGATCGGTCAGATCATTGGTGAGGTCGCAGGTGGAGAACCAGTTCACCCAAGCAACCCACGGGTGGGTGGTATGTACTACAACATCGCCCCACAGGCCAAGCAGAAGATCTATGACCTCGCCAAGGAAGCACTTCCACTGGCAATTGCCCAGATGGAGTTCATGGTCGCAGTTTTCAAGAACTTCGAGAACCGGGACACTATCACCGTCGGCAAGAGCACCGTAGACCTGCCAAAGACCTTTGGGTACCACAACCAGGGATACATGGCTGTTGACTCGATATTCCAGTCATCAAGCCTTGACTTTGACCCCAAGTGGGATCCAAACCGCTGGACTGATGTCTCACCCTGGAACTGGTACATGGGAGAAGTAACCGTAGATCTCGAAGATCCGGACTACCCAATTGGTGGAACCTCAAAGGTAGGCACCAAGGCATGGCCACAGATGCAGGCATGTACCTCCATTCCACTCTACGATGGCCAGCCAGTTGAAGTAGGTCCACGTGCACGTCTGGTCCAGTTCAAGAACTACGACCACAAGGGAGCCATGGGCCTGAACATTGCCCGTGAGATGGAATACCCTGACTGTCTGTACACTATTCTGGACGCACTTGACGTTCTCGACTGCAACGGGTCTGTCCTTGCAGATGAGATCCCACAGGGAGACGGCAGCCTCGGATGGAACGCTAACGAAGCACCACGTGGCTGTGATGTTCACCTCGCACGTGTCAAGGATGGAAAGGTACAGGAATACAACCTGCTTGTGCCAACCACCTGGAACTTCCCGACCTGCAGCAGAGCACTTGAGGGTGCACCATGGCAGCTCGCAGAGGTTATTATGCGTGCATATGACCCCTGTGTATCCTGTGCAACCCACATGCTGGTCGTAGACGAGAACAAGAAGATCATCGCCCAGAAGCTCGTCCAGTGAGAGAGTCTCACGCATGCTGTTCCAGGAGATTGTGATATGCGGGTGCGGTAACCCGCTGTTCGCCGATGACGGGTTCGGACCGGAAGTGGTCGAGGAACTCAGGAAGATACCGCTACCTGAGACGGTGAAGGTGATTGATGCCGGCCTTGGAGGTCCTCATTTCATCTTTACTCTCATGGACCAGTCAGAAGAACCGGTGAAGAAGATATATATCATTGATATTGCGGACTTTGGAGGAAATCCAGGTGAGATAACGCTGTTAACTCCCAATGACCTGCCTCCGGGGAAATACCGTGATGCCCATTCATGGGACCTTGCAGAACCACTTCACCGCCTGAAAGAAAAGATCGATATCACGATCATTGGATGCCAGCCAAAGCGTGTCACTGCTCCCGATTTTGAGATCGGACTCTCGGATGAGGTTGCAAGCGCGATTCCACGAACGGTTCAGTTAGTACTGAAACTGCTGGAGGAGCATTATGGGACTACTATCGCTGATATTCGGGAAGAAAGAGAAGAAACCGGCAGAGGTAAAACCACCACAGCCGGCAGTTGCTCCTAAACCCGTGGCGAGTGTGAAACAAGAATCACATAAGGAGGAAAGACCTGTGTCTAACAAAATTACTCTCGGACATGTGCACATGAGTGGGTGCACTGGATGCTGTGTCTCTATTGCAGACACGTTCCAGGGCCTGTTCACTCTTCTTGACAACTATGCAGATCTGGTATACAGCCTGACGCTGGCTGATGTCAGACACATCCCAAAGATGGATGTTGCCCTCGTTGAGGGATCTGTATGTCTGCAGGATGAGCTTTCAATTGAAGAGATCAAAGAAACCCGTGAAAAGGCAACCGTAGTGGTTGCACTTGGTGGCTGTGCAGCCTATGGAAACATCACCCGGTTCAGCCGTGGTGGCCAGTGGAACCAGCCCCAGCATGAATCATTTGTGCCAATCTCCAAGCTGATCGATGTAGATGTCTACATCCCCGGCTGTGCACCATGCCCTGAAGTCATCAGAAATGTAGCCGTTATGGCATACCTGCTGCTCAAGGGCAACGACGCACAGAAGAAACTGGCAACTGCATACCTGTCACCCCTAATGGCTCTCGCAAAGGATGGCTCACGGATCGAGTCTGACAGTGAAGCCTGCGGCTGTGACATTATGCTCAAGGTCGTGAACCAGGGTCTGTGCATGGGTTGCGGAACCTGTGCAGCATCATGCCCGGTCTTCGCTATTTCCATGGAATATGGGAAGCCAAACATCGACCGCGAGATGTGCATCAAGTGTGGTGCCTGTTACAGTTCATGTCCACGGAGTTTCTTCAGCTTCGATGTCTGTGGAGACTACGAGAACATTCTCGGCGCTATTACTGCTGCCATGAACCCAGGAGGCAACTAACATGGATATGCTCGGCAAGTACAAATCCTGTGTTGCAGCACGCAGCACTAGCAGTGAGATTCTGAAGTGTTCCCAGGATGGCGGTATTGTTACCGGTATGTTTGTATACGCTCTTGAAGAGGGTATCATCGACGGTGCAATTGTCGCAGGACCTGGCGATGAACCTTGGAAACCACAGCCCATGGTTGCAACGACTCCTGAGGAGATCCTTGCAGCCCGGGGAACCAGGTACAATATCTCACCCAACATGTCTGTCATCAAGGATGCTGTTCGTCAGTACGGACTTGACAAAGTCGGTATCGTCGGCACTCCCTGCCAGATCCAGGCACTCCGCAAGGCACAGCTCTATCCGGTTGGTCTGCGGAACGTCACCAACAAGATTGCTCTTGCAATGGGTATCTTCTGCATGGAGAACTTCTCCTACCAGAGCATGAAGCAGATTGTTGAGGATCACTGCAACGTTGACCTGCACTCACTCAAGAAGACCGATATCGGGAAGGGTAAGTACTGGGCATACACCAACCGTGGTGCAGTCTCCCAGATCCCCCTGAAGGTCACTCACAAATATGAGCAGCCAGGCTGCCATGTCTGTCTTGACTACGTCGCTAACATGGCTGATATCTCAACCGGATCTGTTGGTACCCCTGACGGATGGAGCACCGTCTTTGTCCGGAGCACCAACGGAGACAGTATCTGGAAGAAGGCAGTCGAAGCTGGAGTCTTTGAGACCAAGGCAATCGACGGCATCAAGCCAGGTCTGGAACTGGTGACCAAGCTCGCAACCGAGAAGATCACCAAGAACCAGAAAGAAGTTGAGCACCGTGCAACGATTGGTGTAGGCAAGGGACTTCGGAACCCATACATCTAATCTTTTTTTTATACTTCGAACGATCAGTAATCTTCACCAATCGGAAGATACCTTAGTTTTCAGAAATTGAGAGATTCTTTGGCACCAAAATGCCATGTATCTTAAAAAAGTTGTCAGATCAATGCTCATGATATTATCCACGAGCCAGATTCTATTCCACCTTCCATTTCACGGATATATTCCCGACTGAAGATATCCGGTGTGACTGGCAAGATGCGACCATACAAGGATATAGTAAAGGCCGGTTTCCCGGCCCGAACCATCTGCTCCGGTAGTTTTTAGGGGGATGTACGAAGAGATAAAACATCTCTGAAATCAGCCATCAGTTTCAGAATGTTTGATTTCTCATGGTGAAGTCAGATCTGGATCATTCATGCTCAGCACACTGGTGCTGGTGTTCAGAACAGATACTGCCCCCACCGGGTTGAATCCGGCCGAATAGGAAATCTTGCGCTGCCTTGTCAACGGCTCCCGATACTCCCAGGATCACGTCAATTCCATTCTCATGAAAGAGATCAACTGCCCGCTGTCCCATGCCACCGGCGATGATGACATTCACCCCGTGCGAAGCAAGAAACGGAGGCAGTTTCCCTGGCTCATGAGCCGGGCTTTTTAGATCCTCAACATGCCCGATTACAGAACCGTCTTTCTGATAAATGGCATATGCTTCACAGTGTCCAAAGTGGCCTGATACCTGCAGACCATCACGAGCGATTGCTACCTTCAATTAATTCCCTCCACAATATCTTCTTGCCATTCCCGTGCCTCTTTTTCTCCCGGAGCCACGTTGAGATCCAGGTTGGGATCCACCCTGACGAAATCCGTCCTGGTTGTTCTCAACAGGTTGATCCATCGTTGGCAACACGAGTTCATCTGAAGGATTCATTGCCGGATAACACCGGCCATGACGCCACCCAATCGGACCGCAACCCGTGGGCCCGGTTCCATCCATTCCTGGCATGTCATTCACCTGATGCAGAATATCTGCATTATTACACATATGAGTTTAAGTATATAATATTAATTATGATGGCATGGATCAGGACAATCATCGGATTCTCTCCTGATGCATCGGGCTCCAAGTTTTTTCGGACAAATGTCCTCATTCTCTTTTGGGCAGGAC
Source organism: Methanospirillum sp. (assembly GCF_028679455.1). Classification (GTDB taxonomy): domain Archaea; phylum Halobacteriota; class Methanomicrobia; order Methanomicrobiales; family Methanospirillaceae; genus Methanospirillum. Next base: position 5,008 of record NZ_JAJRBM010000242.1, read on the forward strand.
CCTTCAGAACGGATTGTACAATCACGGACTTCAATGATCTTTCCATGCACCAGGGCATCGGCTACTTTCATCCTGACTTCATGGATATCTTTCCAGACCGTTTTCCGGGAGACTCCAAGGACCACTGCCGCTTCTTCCTGTTCCATTCCCTCAAGGTCAATGAGTCTCATGAGTTCAATCTCTTCAGGCAGGAGGGAGACTGAACCGAGATCTTCTCCGGTATTGCACTGCGGGGCATAACATCGCCACGGCCCGTGCTCACCAATTCTCCTCCTGATCCGTGGCCTTCCTCGTGTTTTACAGGGATTTTCTTCGGGATTCTCTTCAGGGATCATATGAGTTGAAGTTCATGTGCGAGATAATCGACCGCATTTCTGATCTCTATAGATGCCGGACCCTCATGAAGGGAAAATGGCTCACGATTCCTGGTCGCTTTCATTACCAGGGGATCAAGCGGAATTTCACAGAGGATCGGAATATCAGACTCTTTGGCAATGGTTCTGAGTAGAACAGTACCGTCTGGAACAAGATCCGCCCGGTTGATGATCATCACCATCCTGCACCGCAGGGAGCGGCATACCGTGATCAATCGCTCAATATCATGTCGTCCGGACGATCCGGGTTCAGCAACAAGAATGACAAGATCGCAACCAGTGACTGCGGATATCAACGGACACCCGATTCCAGGGGGACCATCAATCAAAACGAGCGGGATATCCGGTGCAATCTCCCGGGCTTTCTTTCGAATCTGGTGAACCATCAACCCTGAATTCCCACTCCCCGGATTCAGTGCCCCATCTATGAAGGGACCGAACCGGGTTTGTGCAGACCTGATCGCTCCCCCAATATGTGTGACCATCTTCACTGCGTCTGCGAGACAGACATACTCGCATACCCCACATCCTTCACACTTGACCGGATCTACCTGAACACGATCCTTGAGAACAGAGATAGCATGAAACCGGCAGTTGGTAACACAACAGCCGCACCGGGTACACCTATCAGGATCGATGAAGGCACGATCCATTCCGGTGAATGGTTCAGAGACTATCGTCTCCGGCCGCATAAGCAGGCCAAGATTCGCAGCATCCACGTCACAGTCTGCCATCACTATCTTTCCTGGAAGGAGTGCAGCGATGGCTCCGGTCACCACTGTCTTTCCCGTCCCTCCTTTCCCGCTTACGACCGCAATCTGGATCATCGGACACCTGCCAGCGTGATGCAGTCCTGGCCCAGCTTGAAGAACTGTTCACGCCACTTGGGATCAGCTCTGCTGATGATCTGACCACTCCCCTGCTGAAGTGCGATAGTGCGATCAAACGGGATGTGCATCAGAATCGGAATATTCTGATCTCTGCAGAAAAACTCCACGATACTATCGGTAGTATCGCTCCGGTTGATGACAACGCCAACCGGAATGTGGTACAACTGTGCTAGTTTATAGATCAGCGTAAGATCATGCAATCCGAACGGGGTTGGCTCGGTTACCAGCAGGCAGAAATCGCATCCCTCAAGTGTTTCCATCGCTGCACAGGCAGTACCCGGAGGAGCATCAAGGAGGACAAGATCCTCAGGATTAAATTGGTTTCTCACCGCACGGATCACCGTAGTGGTGTGGATAGATCCTTCACATAGTGTCCCGGTGATGAGCCGGAGTGACGGTTCCGGGTTTGACCGATGCAAAACTCCAACGACTTCAGATCGCTCTGATATCGATCCGGTCGGACATACCATACTGCATCCCCCACAGGAGTGACAGAGCTTGGGATACTGGAGCACCTGATCTTTCAGCACAATAAGGGCGCCATACCGGCAGAACTGGCCGCACTTCCCACAGAGAATACAGGTCCCAGTGTCTATCTCCGGGACTAGGACAGTAACTTCTTCTTCTTCTGCCTGACCTGAAAAGAAGAGATGAAGGTTCGGCTCTTCAACATCGCAGTCTGCAAGAGTCACCTGTATGGAGGAGGATAATGCCAGAGCCAGGTTTACGGTAACGGTGGTTTTACCGGTTCCTCCCTTTCCGCTTGCAATCGCAATCTGCATAACGGTTTCACGAAGACTGAGGGTTCTTTCCTAATTCAGTAAGCTTGCCTGCTTTGAACTGTTCCAACGCATCGGAGACCGTACCTGCTCCTTCCCAGATGAACACTGAGATTCCTGCAGCAAAAAGGGCGGTCTCTGCATTCCCACCGATACGGGGGGCAATCAGGTGAGTGACCTGGTTCTGTACCAGCATCTGAACTACCTGGGGGCCGACTCCTCCGCTTCCTGCTGCTAAAGTGTTCTGAAGCGAGACTGTTTCACCAGTCTCCGGGGTTACCATGATGATGTACGGAGCTCTTCCAAACCGCGTGTCAAACGGATCGGTGACCGCGGGACCAGATGAGGGAACTGCTATTCGCATAGTATATAATTACACATATGAGTAATAATAATATCTGCATCCGGGAACCGGATCACGAGGGATCCTGGATCAAACAAGGAGATGAATACTATTACCAACCACTCTACCGAACATGGTTCCCATCCCCCTATGGATCATCAGCATGAATACACCGAGGAAGAACTCCTGCTCAAACTAGAAGAGTTCGGCTATGATCCCGCATTTCAGGACTATTACCGCCGATGTATCCCGTTTCATACCTACCCGGCACCCGGCCTTCTCATCGCTATCGGAATGGTTGATTATGCCCTTGAACTACTTAGTGCCAAACCCGGCGAGAAGGTGTATGCAGTCTGTGAGACACAGAAATGTGCTCCAGATCCACTGCAGGTCATTGCATATTGCACGGTAGGAAACCACCGGCTGCGGGTTGTCCCAATAGGCAGGTTTGCAATAACCATGAACCGGCCCTCATTGACCAACTCTGCCGATGGATTCCGGGTGTATGTGGATACTAAAAAACTCGGTCCATACCCGGTTCTTGAAAAGTGGTTTGCAAACAGTCCCGAGTTTTCAAAGCGAACCATGGTCAGAACCCTGGTCGATGAGATACTTGCTTCGAAACGATCCATCCTCTCAGTTCAGAAGGTGAGAATCCCGGTAACCCAGAAGGTACGATGGAACTCAGCGATCTGTAAGACGTGTGGCGAACCAATCCCTGAAAAACTGCTGGAAGGAGACCGGTGTGCAGGATGCGGGAGTCTCCGGTACTACGAGGTAATTGAATCCTGAATAGGAGTAAGGGAGCACTCAAGGAGATAAGAGAGAACAGTTCCAGGCTGCATTACGGGTATGCCCTCTAACAAGTCTGCATCTGCATATCTCATCTCTTCTATCGTTTCGATAGCGATCTGAAACCCCTGTTCCGAGGCCCCGAATCTTAAAGTTGGCTATTAACAGGAATGCCTCTTCAAATTGCTGCCACGCAAATTTGTTATACTTCTACACCCATGAGTCACTTATCAGGTGAGATACATGACACGAAAAAAGACAATAGTACCTTCAGAATTGATCCCGGTCAGATCAATACCAAGGCGGGCATTTCTCATTGTATTGATCATCATGGGGATATGTACCCTCCATGTAACTGCATTACCAACCGTTATGTTTCCGCTCAAACCTTCTCCGGCAACCGGTCCATACCAGGATGCTGAATTTCTTGATATTGCAAATGAGACGATCTATGGTCTGTCTGACCAGACAGTTCCAAATGGTACATTGTTGCGGGAACTTCAGACAACCCAGCAACAACTTGCAAAAATGAGTATCAGCCCTGAACTCTACCCAAGGGCCAGGAAGATCAATGCGTATCTCTATTACACCTCTAAAGCCGGTGATGAGTTTTCGGATGCCATGAGTCTTGCGAGTAAGCCGTACTCACCAGCATATAATGATGATTCGGTAATCAGCGAAGCGAAACAATATCAAACCGCATCAACGGTTATATGGAACCAGATCGCTTATCTCTACCCGGGAGTAACTCCATATCGGCTTGAAACAGCGACAAAACCATTTTCACCAAACGAAGACCCGAATTTCAAGTGGCCTTATGAATCATTTCCCCCATATCCTACCGGAGATCTTTGGTAAGTGAAAGTCCAGATACCATCATCTCTTTTCGATACTATCCATCAGCCGGTCCATAACCTCATCAATGGCTCTCCAGGTTGGTGAATCCTGTTTCTTCCCAATAAACGGATGACCCGCATCCCCGGCTTCACGCATCTGGATGTCGAGAGGTATCTTTCCGAGGAATGGAACATGATGTTCCTGTGCAATCCGCTCACCCCCTCCACTTCCGAAGAGATCGATGGTTCCATGGCAGTGAGGACACGAAAGACCACTCATATTTTCAATCACTCCAAGGACCGGCATCTCAAGCATCTCTGCAAAGGTGATTGCTTTTGTTGAATCCAGGGTTGCAACATCCTGCGGTGTCGTTACAATCACAGCTCCCCTGATATTAGGAGCAATCTGTGCAATCGTAAGCGCCTCATCTCCGGTACCGGGAGGGAGATCCACAATCAGATAATCGAGACTCCCCCATCTGACCTCGGATAGGAACTGCCTGATCACTCCCATCTTGATAGCTCCCCGCCAGACCACTGGATCTGATTTATTCTTCAGCAGAAAGGCCATGGAGATGACCTGAAGAGTTCCCGTCATCCTGACCGGAACCAGCATCTCCCCATCTCCCTGGAGTTGGTGCTCTTCAAGGCCCAGCATCTTGGGTATGCTCGGACCATGGATATCGAGATCTAAAAGTCCGGTCTGCTTTCCACGGGCAGCGAGTGCATAGGCCAGGTTTACTGCAACCGTAGACTTGCCGACTCCCCCTTTTCCTGAAAGGATCAGGATCACATTCCTGACATCAATTGTCGCTTTTTCAGGAGCTCCATGTGCGGGAGCCGGCGGAGAGGCTGGAGATTGATCATCAGTTTCCGGTTTTCCAGGAGATTGTGTTGTTTCAGGTGAGGCATCAGTCATGTAAGGACTCCGTTATTCATACCGCATGGAAACCACCACATGCAAAATCAGAGAGGAAAACTGACATCAGATTGTAAATTCGCTCTGAATAATCCAGATGATGGGATCCTTGTTTGTATCTATCTATTTATTACCCATATGGGTAATAATCACTTCTCTTTTGTTACAGGATATTGCTGATAGTTCGGGGGATTACTCATCCTCATACCGCATGATGAGGTGACTGCTGTGGATAGCCGACCGGATTTTTAAGAAGGCCGACGTACCGGTAGGGTAGTCTCGATATGATCCTGATATTCCTGAACGAGTAAAAACAAGAAGTATATCCGGGCATATCTCAAACAGCCAGGTAATCATCGCGTTAGTTCAGAAATGCTGACCCACTGGTGGGGGGATTGGTTGCATCGGCAAACATCCCTTGTGAACCAGAGTAGTCCCCAAGTTTCTGTTGTGCTTCAGCTAGTCCGTCATAGAGATCCGGGAGAGCAGCCTGATCTGAGGAGATACCATCTTTCACCAGTCCGATTGCTTCTTTGAATGCTTCCTGAGCAGATTGATACCGGCCCAGCACTAACGAGGTTCTGCCTATCCCGGCATACGCAGCCCAGGCAGATTCCCATATATCTGGCAGGGTGATCGCATGTTGATATGATTCTAGCGCGGTTTGAATGCGTTTGCTTTTTTCAAGGGCTAATCCCCGGCCTAACCAGGCCTCATATGATCGAGGATTTAGCCCGATTGCCTCTTCGAACTGTCCTTTCGCTTCAATATACGAACCACCGGCTATGAGTTCGTTTCCTTTGCTGATAGCAGAAGAGAACGCCGGACTCTCTTCATCAACACCAGTTGTGTCTCGTGGATAGTAATAATCCGGTAGAATACCGGTGTCAATCCGATCAAGAACCCAGTCAGGTGCACCGAGCCACCCCTGTGTATACCCATCATCAGCAGACACCAAGGAAGGGACAAACCATACAACCAGCAGTAAAAATCCAGGAATCAGGAGGGAGGTTCTATTAACAGCGGGTGACCGGAGAGATAAATCGTTCCATTGCATAGGTTCACCTTGGAGTTGAATGAGAAATACTTTCTATACCGGGCACTCATGGTGGCGTCCGGGATGCACCGGATGATGACTGATGAACATCATCAGACTGAACTGTGATCAGTTCACAGGGTACGTGGCCTGATCCATAGTTGCTCCTTTCCTGATGAATGACCTATATCTCCGCTACCCGCATCTGGGTAGCATCAGGAGTCTTCCCATGCGATCACATACAAGAGGATCCACAGAAGGGGAAATCATGCTATGACATCCTGCAACCTCCCTTCCACTCTGATTAAATATGCTGAGTTCTGAAGGAGTGGAAGAACAACATCACAATTGAGGAGGATGAGACCGAATAAAAAAAGGCATCAATACAATTAATAGAACTATTATATTAACATCACATACTTTACACATTCATTCTATTGGGATCATGTGATCATCCTATGACGTTCCAAAAGAATAGCAGCAGACAGGTACCCATGCATACTCAAGAGGTAACGAATTCTGATATCCCGGTCATCCAAAAATCAGGGAATCATTTTTCAAATGAACAGGAAACCAGGGGGTTTGATATGATCGCTTCAACGATTTTCTCCCCGATATACCCGGTGATTGCAGGTCAGATACTTGAGCGAACCGAAAAAAGGACTGGTGTCGCCCTGGATGCGGGCACTGGACCGGCCCACCTTTCAGTTGCGGTTGCAAAACAATCTGAACTAAAAGTTTTTGCTCTTGACAGTTCACCCACCATGCTCAAGATAGCATGGGAACATATCGTCACCGAAGATCTCGTACAGAGAGTGGTGCCGGTTCTTGGAGATGTTCATTCAATACCATGTGAAGATGGAACGATTGATCTGGTATTCAGCCGGGGGTCGTGGTTCTTTTGGGAAGAACTGTATCAGGCATTTCAGGAGATCTACCGGGTTCTGACTCCGGGTGGTATCGCCTATATTGGCGGAGGATTCGGGAATCAAAAACTCAAAGCAGAAATTTTCCATAAAATGAATGACAAAGGCCCTGAATTTGAAAACGGTGTCAAGGAGAGACTTGCCAGAAATTCTCCGGAACGAATCAGAACTGAACTTGATAAGGCCGGTATCAGATCATATGATCTCATTCAGGATGAATCAGGGTTCTGGGCGGTCATGAAAAAATGAGGGATGTATATGTCTAATACCTGCACGTTTTGCGAAATCAGATGTACTATTCCGGATGGGCTTTCCGGACGCTGTGGGATGTATACCAACCTCGACGGTCAGATCATCGAACGATATCCGGACTCGTATCTTATCGAGTACCCAATCAGTATTGAGACGACCCCGTTTCTCCATTTCTATCCACGACATACATTTCTCCAGGTTAGCACGATAGGATGTAATTTCAGATGTGAAGGATGCGTTTCAGAACTGCTAACCCAGACAGTATCAGAGTTTTCACCTTCCCTCATGCACAAAACTCCGGATATGATCGTGCAAAAAGCCCGTGAAGAGTCATGCCACGGGATTGTTTTTGCTATCAACGAACCAGCGGTTTCATTGCCATCATTTTTGCGATTAGCCAAAACAGCACGAGAAGCAGGACTACTCATCGGATGTTCAACAAATGGATATTTTTCCCGTTCCTCTTTTGAAACACTCATTCCCTATCTTGATACCGTAGCAGTTGGGATCAAAGGAAGCTCGGACAAAGAGTACCAGATGTGTGGCGCCCAATCGCCAGAACCCGTTTTTCGGACTATTGCCACATTGATAGAGAACAATATCCATGTTGAAGTGACGGTGGTTCATGAACAGGGAAACGAAGAAAGTCTGCTCAGGATATGCAACAGAATAGCAGATATCTCGGAACATATTCCGATTCTGGTCATGCGGTTCATTGCGTTTGGTGATGCTGAACTCTCTATGGAACCCGGGATTCTGGATTCTGAACAGATATGTGATCAGATTCGGAGACGGTCACCGTATGCCTATCTCTTTAATTCACCGGGTTCATCATACCTTGACACGCGGTGTCCCAGGTGCGGATCTGTGGTAGTCCATCGTGAATTTTATGGCCCGATGGGAGCCAGGGTCATACATCAGCAGGATAACTGGGTTTGCACCTGCGGGTATCATGTTCCCTATACTGGAACATGGTCACGAACGAGTTATCAGGAAAAAGGGATGATGGGGGGATATCGTCCGACACGGGCGTTAGAGGTTATAAAGGCGGTCACTACCTGCCTTGGGATCACTGACGCCCATACGAGTGCACGGGTATGGGTGGATTTCATCTCGCATAATTATATCGATGCCATTCACAGGAATATTCTGAATATAGAAACATTTTATGAGGTAATTACACATCTGGCTACGATTACCGGAAAGGATCAGGAAGGTGCAGATTTAATCGCGTATATTCGTGAACGCACGGGTTATATATCAGGATTAGTATCAGGACTCAAAAAGCCCACGGTACTTTATGCTATGGGAACCCCGCTCTTTGTGCTCAATGAAGAGCGGTTTGAAAATAAGATGGTGATTGCAGCCGGGGGAGAGCCTCTCAACCGTGATCTCCCCCGACAGGGTAAACCAGGCATCATGGTAGAACCCGCATATATCAACCAGATGGATCCCGAAGTGATTATAATTTCAGGATTTCTCTCGACACCGGTAGAGGATGTATATGCGATATGTGAAGAGAAAGGAATCGATGTGCAGGCAGTAAGAAACCGGAGAGTATATGTTATGCCTCCATCGTGGGATTTCGGAAATCCGCGATGGATTTTAGGGCTCGCAAATCTTGCAAATCTTCTGCATCCTGATGAGGTGCATATCGACATGGAAGAGGAGGCAGACAGATTTTATCAGAAATTCTATCATATTCCCTATGCAGATGCCAGACCAAACCGTTCATTCTTCAGACCGTCATCAGAGGCATAACGTATCGAAACAGGAATATGATCCCACTATGAACAGCAATAATGAGCATTCTACGAGAGGGTATTGGTGAAATATTGACTGAATTTGAACTTTTGTTAGAAAAAGCAACTGATTTTCATGGCGAAACTTGTCCGGGAATCGTTATGGGAACCAGAATGACGATAGCAGGACTGCGAGAACTCGGTATGGATCCTCATACCAAAACCCATGACCTGATCGTTTATGCCGAGGTTGATCGGTGTGCAGTCGATGCAATCCAGGCGATAACCGGAGTTACTCTTGGCCGCAGGAGCCTGAAACTCATGAATTATGGCATATTTGCTGCCACTTTCATTGACACTGGATCAGGTAAAGCGGTGCGGGTCTCTTTTCTGCCACCATGGCCGGATCAGATCCAGGGTATGATGGAGTTTGGAAAAACCGTCCGTAATGCACCTGAAGAGGAAATATTCCGGATTCAGGAGGTCAGTGTGACCATTCCACCCGAAGAGAAACCAGGCTTTCCCACCAGAAAAAACAGGTGCGTACGATGTGGTGAACAGATTATGGATGGAAAAGAGGAGATCCTAGATCAAGCACCGGTCTGCAAAAAATGTGCTCATGGCCCCTATTATGGGACTGTTTAAATCTGAATTTCGGTTATCCTCATGTAAACATTGTCTTTGAGTGTCAGGCGAAAGAAATTTGAAACCCTCAACGTCTGTTAGGTGAAATCACAATTGAATATCCCAAAATGATTTATAAAAATTAAATATCAAGATAGATCATATCATTTTTAATATGACAGAAGAAATTACATTACGATAATAATGCAGAGCAAGGTAACCAGATCTATTATACTGGCCCTGATGAGCCTCGTTATTGCGGGATTACTCATACCAGGAGCATTAGCGGCAGATACTGCAACTCAATCTGCAAATCAGAGCAGTAATGTCTCAATTGACGACCTGATGGCCAAAAATCCGGATGCCCTTCTTATCTATGCCGGAGCAGGACTCAAGAAAGCGGTTCAGGAAATTGGTTCCTCTTTCACAAATGAAACCGGAATTCCGGTAGTCTATAATTTCCAGGGATCCGGGGCACTTCTGACTCAGATGGATATTACCCGTAAGGGAGACGTATTAATTGCTGGTGGATCTGATGCGTTCCAGAAAGCAGAGGATAAAGGGCTCGTAGGAGAACCCCAGTATCTGGCATATCATGTTCCCATCGTTACAGTGCAGAAAGGTAATCCCAAGAACATAACTTCTATCGAGGATTTTGCAAACTCAGGTCTTAAGATCGGACTTGGTGACGTAAAAGCAACAGCGATCGGATTAACCGGCGATAACCTCTTCAAAGACCTTGGAATTGCTGATGATGTAGAGAAGAACGTGGTCGTGAGAACCTCAACTATCAATGAACTGGTCTCTGCCATGAACGCAGGATCAATTGATGCATCACTTCTCACCCTGGACCAGATCAATGATAAGACCATGGACACCATTCCCGTCAAAAATGTGAATGATTATGTCCTGGTTGTATCAGAGGGAACCACAACCTTCTCAAAGCAGCCGGAAAATGCTCAGAAATTTGTAGACTACACTGCTTCAGATGCCGGAAAAGCAGTCTTCAAGAAATTCGGATTCCCAATCTATGGAGATGAGGAGTACAAGGACGTAAAGCCGTGAAAATGAACACAGATTCAACATTTCATCCAATTCGGATGAAAGAAATTCATCTTTCGGATCCCATTCATCTGACCAGAACTATCAGGTTGAGTGGGGAATAAACAGAAAGAATGCCGGAGAAGAGATACATGGGTAAATTTTTTTACCCTATCACGGCCATTCTCGCTTTCTTCTCAGGAGGAGTAACCCTCCTGGTACTGGGCGGACTCATCACCTTTATCAGCCCGGATAGCATTGTGCAGACACTCACCTCTCCAGAGATAGGATACGCAATTCAGCTCTCCCTCGTTACATCGATCATTTCAACTACACTCTGTGCTGTTGTTGCGATTCCATCAGGCTATATTTTGAGTAGAGGAGGTCTGTATGGTCAGCGACCTCTGGTCATGCTTCTTATGCTGCCACTCTCTCTTCCTCCGCTTGTTGCCGGAGTTGCATTGCTCCTGTTTTTTGCCAGAACCCCAATCGGAACCGGGCTTGAAGATATCGGTATTACCGTTGTCTACACCCAGCTCGGTATCATCGTGGCACAATGGTTTGTCAACCTCCCGTATCTGATACGGGTGATGAGGTCTTCATTTGCCATGATCTCGCCCCGGTACGAACATATAGCCAGAACACTCGGGTGTACTGATTTCCAGGCATTCTGGCATATCACCCTCCCAATGGCCAGGGCCGGCCTGATATCAGGTCTCGTAATTACCTGGTCAAAAGCAATGGGAGAATTCGGTGCGGTTCTGATGCTTGCCGGTGCAACCCGGATGCATACCGAAACCCTTCCTATTGCTCTGTATCTGAATATGGCTACCGGAGATCTCGATATTGCTATCACCACAGCGTGTATTCTTCTGGGAATTGCTGCAGTAACCATGTTCTTCTTCGAACGCCTGTCTGAAGGGAGTGAGCGGGTATAATGCTGTTTGTTGATAATGTATCACTCACCCTTGGAGACTTTCATCTCAATTCGCTCTCCCTGCATCTCGAGAGTCCTGAATACTGGGTAATAATCGGCCCGTCAGGAGCAGGGAAAACAATTCTTCTTGAGACGATAGCAGGCATTCATCGGCCAGATAAGGGAAGGATATACTTTGAAGGTAATGACATCACCCATTATCAGCCCAAAGATCGGCATATAGCCATGATGTACCAGGATCTGATGCTTTTCCCCCATATGACTGTCAGAGAGAACATCCTTTTCAGTATGAAGATCAGGAAGACCGATGACGATGATATTAAGGAAAAGGTATCCGATCTGGTGAATATCCTCGGTATCAGCAATCTCATTGACAGGAATCCGGATACACTCTCTGGTGGAGAAGCACAGCGGGTGGCGCTTACACGAGCCCTGATCCAAAAACCACGACTGCTCCTGCTTGATGAACCCCTCTCGGCCCTTGATTCCATGACCCGTGAACGGCTCAGACAGGAGATTCGAAAGATTCACCAGCACCTCAAAATTCCAATCATTCACATCACCCATCATTTCGAGGACGTATATGCCCTGGCAGAAAAAGTAGCAATCATGCAGGATGGCATGATTGTACAGACCGGAAAACCTGAAGATGTCTTCTCTCATCCCTGCACCCCGTATGTTGCACAGATCTGTGGAACAGAGAATATCTTCAGGGGAGAAGCAACAGCGGACGGGACCGGGTCAGTCCTAAACCTTGGCGCTCTTTGTATCAGAATTACCGCACCGTATTCAGGTCCGGTTGTTGTGGCACTCAGATCTGAAGATATCATCATCTCATTAGAACGATTCAGATCCAGTGCCCGTCATACCCTTCAGGCAACCGTAGTCGAACTGATACCATCGGGGCCATTTATCAGGGTTGTCCTAAATACGGGTATCAGGATGATTGCCATGGTCACCCGGACAAGTTGCGAAGAATTCGCGCTTAAACCCGGATGTCAGGTCTTTGTTACCTTTAAAGAATCAGCAATCCATGTTATTCCCACCGGGGAGTTGGATGATGAGAGGAGACAGTGACGGCATACTCATATGACAGGTATCCTGTCGTTCCTCGCATGTATACAGAAGACACTGAAAAATGATAGAATTAGTACACAAGGAGAAGATTATGAACCTAACACGTGAACACGCAAATAAATGGAAAAACGCAGAGATCATCTTTCACCCGATTGGAGTAATTCATTCTGAACACACAGAACATGACAATACCCCGATTCAGGGAATTTTTAATCCATCAGTTGGATATATCGAAATATTTGAGGAAAATGCTGCCGGACTCACCGATATTGAATCGTTCTCCCATATCTATGCACTCTATTATTTTGATCGGGCTACTGCTCAGAACCTGGTACAAAAACCATTCCTTGATGGGGAAAAAGAGCGGGGAATTTTTGCAATCCGACATTTCAACCGGCCAAATCCTATCGGTCTTTCAATCATGGAGTTACTCGAGGTTGATGGGAACATTCTGAAGGTTTCCGGTGTTGATGTGTTGGATGGAACCCCGGTTATTGACATCAAACCCTATGTCAGACAGTTTGATCACCGTGAAGAAGTGAGGAGTGGATGGGTTGATACGAAACATATGGATGATATTGCAGTTCCACTCTGCAA
>NZ_JAJRBM010000243.1 GCF_028679455.1 Methanospirillum sp.
AAGCCTTGAGCCCTATGCCGGGTATATGCTGGCATCAGAGGAGATCAGTGCAGGTGGATGGAGTTATGACAAATGGGTTCCCATTCTGGCAGCAGACCCGGCACAAAGCCCTGAACAGATTGGAAGATCGATCATCAGTACATTTATTGAAAAAGAGAAACCACTGGGAAATACTGAAGCGCTTATTAATCTCAGCAGTATCGGGCAGGTTATCGACGGGCTCAGTGATCTGGGAACTGCGCTTGATTCAACAGAACTTCCGGAACAGTCAGTACTTCCGATCGCACGGGCATATGAAAAAGCCACCCGGTTTGGCGAGAACTTAGGGGACAGCCCCTCCTTTGGTGCAATCGATCTTGGCACCCTGGCTGCCTCTCTGAAGACCGCGGTGCCTGATGCAGCACCTGCGGCAGAAAAACTATCATCAGCCCTGAATAAGACCGTGGTTTACGTTGCCCATGATGAACTCCTTGGTACTACCACCGGCCTCTCCCTTGCAGATCCGCTCACCGTTTCAGAACAGACCTATCAGGATGAAGCAGATGTCCTCGCAATAAGCCCTGCATGGGATACCTTCACCAGGAACCTCAGGAATGAGGTGAACAGGACACTTCCTCCCTCCGATATGGTAAGCGTGGGAACTGACAGTTACCAGATTGTTGAACCTACCGGATCTGAATCGGTCTCTGTTGTCTATCTGGCAGTCTCAAATGAGACTGAACTGCTCCAGCTCGGAACCATGCCCCTGGAACCTCAAGAGAACGGTACATACCAACTTCCTGACTGGGATGGTAAGTGGTATTACCTGCAGGACACCAGCAATCCCTCACACGTCGCACTGATTGATCTCTATTATGGAGACTCAACCACCACGGGAATCAGCAAGTATATCTCAGAGGTTGACCTGTTTCGCAACGGAACCCCATACGATTCGGTATTGTATGCCTATATCGATCCTGACGAGGACTGGACCAAATTTTCACTCAGGCCATATTCGGTCATGGATAATGAGACGGTCTTTTCAAGGACCGGTTTTACCCCGGGATCCGGTGACGGAATGCTGACCTATGCATCTGCATACGATCTCGAAGGAAACGAACTCGGGCTCAGTCAGGTAGGAGCGATGAATCTCACCGGTGGCGTGGAGATCGTCAACGGTATGCTTCCGGACGGGGTATATGCCTCGGCATTGATGATTGAGACACCTGATGGAAAACAGGATGTAGGTGACATCAGTATGATCTCAATCAAAGACGGGGTGGCAACCCCAATCGCTGCGGACCGTGAAGAGGGGATATCTTCTCTCCTGAATGGTACTGTTCCATCCGCCACCCATGAACCTGATATTGCTGAAAGTGCCAGGAATCTCACAACCTGAAGAAGAGAAGCAGACAGGAACACCGGTTTCCTGATCAGATATCGATCAGGATGAGGGTGATATTATCAGGCCCTCCACCTGCCAGGCATGCACGAAGCAGGGAGTTCGCAGCAGCCTGGATATCAGCATCCGAGCCAAGCGAGAGAAGGAGGGTATCCCGTATTACTTCCCACACTCCGTCTGTACAGAGCAGAAGACGGCCGGACCCCGGGCGGGGAAGCCGGGTTACCAGGACAGGGGGTGCAGGTCTGAGCAGATCACCAGATACCGATGCGGTGATGATATTGCGGTACTGATGGGTATACATCTGCTCATCGGTGATGATACCCTGGTCACAGAGTTCCTGAACCAGGGAGTGATCATGAGAGAGCCTGCCAATTTCTCCCTCATGGATCAGGTAGACTCGTGAATCACCGCAGTTAAAGATAAGTGCATAATCTGGAAATACCGCAACTCCTGCCACGGTTGTACCAAATCCGGAATATGAGGGATCTCTCCTGACCACCCCGTCAAGATGATCTTTAGCACCCGCGATCATCGCAATGATCGCATCAGATGACGGGGGAACCACGGACCGGGAGCAGAACTCAAGAACCATGCGGCTTGCCACCTCACCATGGGCAGCCCCGCCAATCCCGTCAGCCACCGCAAACAGGGCAGGAAGAGCAGGAACCTCCAGTACCGCAGCCTGATCCATTCCGGACATGCTGGTTACGGTTCCGGCAACGAGGAGGCTGTCTTCATTGCCTGATCGCAGGTATCCCCGATGAGTAAGGTATGCACAACAGAGCGGGAGTTGCATCACATTAGAAAGTTATTACTACTCACACCATATTGAGAATTCTGATCCCTTTCTTTCATCATTTAAGTCAGGCTACCCGGTACCCGTGCATCTATAAGGTTCAGAGATGAACCGTATCAAAAGCAGGAGGACAAAACTGCACTACTTTCCAGTCACCCCAACCGCATATATCTATATTTGTACCCGCCTGACGGTCAGGAAATCACG
The DNA here is from genome assembly GCF_028679455.1 of Methanospirillum sp. Lineage (GTDB taxonomy): Archaea > Halobacteriota > Methanomicrobia > Methanomicrobiales > Methanospirillaceae > Methanospirillum. The sequence goes on from NZ_JAJRBM010000243.1 coordinate 2,388, forward strand.
CCTGATACCACGCGATCAGTACATGCGGCTTCTGAATATGGATCTGAATCAGATCATCCGGTTTATCGGAGAGACTGAATACCAGAATGAGGTTAACGAACTCGCCGGAAGCCTCACCGGAATCAGTCTCATAGAAGGGGCCCTTACCAGAAACTTCGCAGAGACCTATCAGAGTGTGATATCAATCACCCCGGGGGCTCTCCATGAACTTACGGAGCGATACGTTGCCAGGTGGGATATCTGGAATGTGATGCTCGTTCTCCGGAGTAGACAGTTTGGTATCCCGGTTGATCAGGTCAGACAGGTGCTCATTCCGGCAGGATGGATCAAAGAAGCAAGGGCAGAATTCCTCCTTTCCCAGCGAACCCTTGCTGATATCATTGATGGGCTGAAGGGATGGGAGTTGCACGGAGTTCTTGAACAGTATGTTGCAGGTGGATATCACAAGGGTCTCTTTGCAGAGGTAGAGAACGCCCTCTATATGTCATTTTACAAAAACCTGTTCAGGGATGCAAAATCTGGAATCCGGGGAGGGAACACCATACTGCCTTATCTCAGGTTTGAGATTGATATTACCAACATCAGAAATCTGTTCAGATTACGGGCAGGAAGCAGGATCAATGATATCAGACCGTATATGATCCCGGGAGGGAACCTCCATCCTGAGTACTTCCAGCAGATGTACCCGGTTGAAGATAAACAGCAGTTCATTGCCGGTATGCAACAGGCAAAAATTCTTCCAATTCTGATGGAGGCGTTACAGGAGATCAGATGCGATAACCAGGTTTGTGAGGCGGATGCCGCTGATATCATCTGGAAGCGATGGTCAGAGCGGAAAACTCCCCTCTTTTCGATGATGATGGCAGTTACCAGACTCAGACTCCACCGGCTTGACCAGATCTCACGCCGGTACCCGTTCTCGGTCCTGCCAATCCTTTCGTACCTTGAGCACAAGCGGTATGAGATGATAAACCTGCGAGCTATCGCTAGAGGAAAGCAGTTTGGCCTTGATCCTGATTCTATCAAACGGTACCTGATCCTGTAGGAGAAGCAATGGCATACCAGACTGATGTGAAACCAACCCGTGCGGGGCTTCTTGCACTACGCAGCCGGCTCAGGATGGCACGTAAGGCATACAAGATCCTCAGCATGAAGCTGGATGGGATGATCATGGAAGTCATCCGCCTCACCCCCGAGGTGAAGAAGGAGTATGACCTGCTCATCGCCAGGTTCAACCGCACCCGGTTTCTGATCGCTGCCGCATACATGATGGAAGGAACGGTTGGTATGACGGTTGCCGCATACTCGGTGGAGGTAAGACCCGAGATCGAGCTTTCACAGCGGAACCTGTTCGGTGTCAGGGTGCCGGTCATCACCGGCACTAACATCAACAAGGATGTTATCGAACGGGGATACGGGCTGCTCGGGACCTCACTCGTGATCGATGATCTTGCTGATGCATACGAGGATCTTCTCGCGACCATCATCGCCTATGCCGGGAGTGAGGCCACACTCAAACATCTCCTTACTGATATCGAACGAATCAGCAGGAGGGTCAAAGCCCTGGAACATCTGGTTATCCCCACGCTTGAAGAAACCGAACAGTACCTGTCACGGATGCGTGATGAGATTGAACGGGAAGATACAAGCCGGCTCTTTCATGTCAAGCGAAGAAAAGAAGCAGCCATCGAGCTAGAAGAAGAGCGGCGTAAAAATATGGAATAACCGGGAACCGGGTCAGACCAGGGGATCCGGAACCTTTGGCCCGGCAACCGGAAGCCGGGTATGATTTACCAGTATCTGGTTGGGAATGACCGCAAGCCTGGCGAGGAGGAGTGTTTTACCCCTGGGGGTCAGGATAAAGATCGGAACCGCAGTTCCTGCCTGCATCAGTGCCTTTGCTCCACATACTTCCCTGATATGAGCCGAAGCACAACTGGTGGCTATATCTGCAACCGCGGCAATCCTGACCGCATCATCATGGGACATGCCGGTGACGTGCACTGCCATAATGAGTGCCTGTGGATCAGCGGCTTTGACCGCCTCAGCAGCATCCGCACCTGCCACGGTGACCAGAAGCCGTGAATACCCTGCCTTTTGGGCAGCTCTGACCCCGGCAACCGGGTCCATCGATGCATGTGTGGGATCAGGAACAATTCCACCACCGGCAACGATACGATCGATGACTGAGGGGATCGGCGAAGTTGAGACTAGTCCTGACATCCGGCCGCCAATTCCCTGGGCCATGGCCGGATCGGTCACCACAACGGTCCCGGCTCCGTCACAGGCCAGCACTGCAGCATCGATGATATCACTTGCAAGACCGGTCCGGGTCAGTTCTGATGCTCCGAATCCGACAAAGTCGTCATCAGAGGTGAGGATCCGATCAGGGGTACACATCCCGAACGAGGATATCCGGTTCTCAATATTCTTTTGTATCGCTTCTGGAGTGAAATCCTCAACCGGGCATGCAAACCGTTTGGCAAGCGGACAGTCGGTGATGACTGCCTCTCCTACCTCGACCACTTTCCCGTTCCGGACCACGATCCGGGAACGACCAATTGCTTCGATAATATGTTCGTCAGTCATGATCTTCTCCGAATGGCGAGGAGGACTCCACCGGCAAGAGCAGGAAGAATAACCAGGGGGCCGGCTCCTGACTTCGGGGTTTCGGTGGGAGCCGGAGTTGGCGGAGTCGGGAACGGGGTCCGAGAGGAGGAGACAGTAAGGACCGGTGCAGGCTCTTCTGCCTTTACCATCTCATGGGTATCAAGAGTAGGAACGGTAGTTATCTCCTCGGCAATGGTTTGTGTCGGGGTGATCGTAGGCTGGGATTCAGAAAGTGTCAACTTGATATTATCAATGTATCCTTCTGCCTGCGGTCCTGATGTACCGTCACCAACTGCAGTCAGAAGGAGATGGGAGAGATCCACAATCTTTCCTGACACCGGCGCTGAAGTACTGAAGAGAATACCAGATGATCCTGGCTCCTGAACCACAATGCTTACGCGGCTGTCAGTAGCGTAGTAGGTTAGTTTCACGTGATAGGTACTGTTGTCCTCAAACCTGACCGTGGATCCAGCGCTGCCGGTTGACGGACTGGAACCAACCAGATTCAGTGCATTCTCCTTTGAGATGGTCTTTACATAGAAGAGTTTGCCGTCTTTCTTGTTTGCTAACTCCACCATGAGCAGGGGACCTTTCTGATTGTCTTTTTTATCAGTACCAATCCCAAACCTGAAGGTCGCAGATTCATCAGATTTCACCGGTGTAACATCGAACTCAAGAACAAATGGCCCGTTCACCTTTTCCGGGAGGGTATAGGTACTGTAACTGCCGGTGCCTCCTTCAATCAGGTAATGATACCGTCCGGTCGCATTCTCAAGGAAATAACTATCATGGCTGTTGGTAACCCAGCCGGTATCCTGCGAGAAGTCGGTTGAGTACAGAACCGATGTGTTTCCGGCAGGAGCAGCTTCCACCGGAACAAGGATCCCTGCACAGATCAGCAGGAACATAACCAGGAGGGGAGGGAATGACAGGTGCATACTATCTGTACATATTCAGGACTGCAAGGATGAATATCTGCCCGTCAGAATATGGGAGCTAAAAAAAAGATTTTAAAACGAGGGAAGTTATCCACGCTGGAACTCGGTGATACCACCCTGGAAGTTCATGGCTCTGCTTGATTTCTGGTAGAAGAACTTCTGGTCGCTGCCAGGTCCGAGCGATACGAATCTGAGCCTGGGTGTCTTGACATATTTGTACTCTTCCTGATCGATGAAGAGTTTATCATACACATCCCCTGCCGGAATGGTAAGGTTGAGAGTAGAGGAGAAACTGTCGTATCCCCCGATCTTTACATCGTTCACCGGCCCGCGTGCCAGAATTTCCTCATTCTTGACCAGGGTAATATCATTGAAGTTGAACGAGACGAACTGGTTCTTATCGGTTGAGATGGTTCCATCTGATGAACCTCCCCCAAAGATCAGTTGAATGATATCGCCGGGCTCAAACTGGTAGAACTTACCTGCGATCTTGATTGAACTGACCGGATCCGTGATCCGCATTCTGATGTACCCATCAGGCTCTATTGATCCTGCCAGGCTGTTTGTCATATAGACATCCATCTTGGTCGGAGCAGTGACGTTGATTCCGGTCGGGGATGAGAATTTATGTGTACCGTACGCATTCGTAACCGTCAGGGTAACGTTGTAATTTCCACCATTCTGGAAGATATGAACCGGGTTCTTTTCAGTAGACTGGGCACCGTCTCCAAACGACCATTCATACTGTTTCGGGTTTCCGGTCGACAAGTCAGTGAACTGCACGGTCAGGGGAGCCTGACCACTCATCGGTTCTGCCAGATAGTTCGCCATCGGTGGTGAACCGATGGTGATGAAGTTCTCAGAAGTCTTCCGGTTGGAGCCGTACGGATTGGATACAAGCAGACTTACCGAGTAGGTGTTTGGTACAAAGTAGGTGTGTACCGGATTCTGCAGAGTAGAGGTCGTACCGTCACCAAAGCTCCAGAGCCAGGTATTGACCTTCCCGTAACTCATGTCACGGAATGTGACGGTGAGAGGTGGATCTCCCACCATTGGTTCAGCAGAGAAATCTGCTGCCGGTGGCTGGTAGGGATCTGCATCGTTGAGCTGGATCGGTATGATCGTAGCCGCCTGCGTTGGTGTTGCATTTGCTACGATCTCAACCGGAATCGGTGTTGCACTCACCTTGGGTGGTGGCTCGATCCTGGCCTTGTCAATAAGAATGCTCTCACCCTTATCGGTCATGTAATAGATCTCCACTACCCGTGGAGATTCAGGAGCTGGGTAAAAGATCTGTGCATTCTCTCCTTCAGACCAGGGCCATGCCCCGTTCATAAAGTTCAGATTCTGATTGTTCACCACATCGCCGTTGACCCTGAGAACCAACCGATCAGAAGGGAGCGGATCCCCGCTCACATGATGCATCACTATCGAATCTCCCTCCCCCTCGATGGAGATTGACGCTTTCGGGATCTTCTCAGTGATTGGGTTCCACAAGACAAGAGAGAGCCCAAGAACAAAGAGGACAATCATCACCACCGAAAGTATGATGATCGTCTGCATTTGAGACATTGCTTGATCATATCGCATTATCGTAACACCCATCCGAATATCTGACGACCCGCTGCCCCATTTTCAGCGGGATTACGTTTCATATCTTACCTGAAATTGTTGAACCTGCTTCTATTTGTACCGATGGTTATCAGTTCATGATGAGGAAGGGGTGGAGACATCGTATGACCCGACTCCACCCCGGAAGGTAAACCCTGCTGTATTCTGGAAACTCAGGAGGAGTTTTCCAGAGGAATCCAATCCGACATTGCTGAAGGTGATCTTCTGTGCTGGCGCTGCGTTGATAACCGGCTGCCCTCCGACAAGACCTTTGGCCCCGTCCCTGCCTGCCTGTACATTGATGGTCAGGTCGGCAGTCTCGAACTCAAGATATTTGTCGATATTGATGACCGAGATCGTACCATTATGAACCTCTTCTCCATTAACCACCATCGTCACGTTGCTGTAGTCGCATTTTAAAAGAGCCTGGGATACTACCGAGATGTCGCCACTTCCCCCGCTTCCCAGCAGTAACTCAACGTGATCTCCTGATTGCAGGTACTGATCCCGTCCACCAATCCGCACATTGGTTCCCGGCCCCTTCACGACAAAGAATATCTTTCCGCCAGGAAGGACCTCTGCTTTCCCGGTTCCCTGGGCAAGAGTATCCTGCCGGCTGGAGGGTGCCACCACAATCTGGCGGACCGGGGGAACCACTGCGTCGTCTTCAGGATCACAGAACCTGACATCAAGAGAGATATTGTACGTACCCGGGAACGGATAGATGTGTACCGGGTTTCGTTTCATGGTTGTCTGCCCGTCACCAAAGTCCCAGACGCGGTTTCTGATACACCCGGAGGTGAGATCATTACACTGCACGGTAAGCGGTGCAGCTCCGGCTGCTGGCTGGACATCCATCACAATCGATCCTGATGTTACACTCTGAACAACCGGTGCAACCGTGTTTAGCGGAGCTACCGGTACCAGTGGTGTTCCCGCTACCCCTGGTGTCTCTTTCAGTTGCGTCGCAGGCATTTCAGAGGGGGTGCCCTCACCAGCCGGCTGTTGATCAGGAGTTATCACCGGTTCAGGAGTGGGTGTGGGAGTCGGAGTAGGCTGCACGGTGGTCGTAAATACGGTGTATTCAGTTGACTTTGGCACGTACAGCAGGGTAACGGTTGCAGGTTTTACATAACCGGAAGTATCCACCTTAAGTACCGTGCCCGATGTCCAGGGCCATGTTCCCCCACCCATTAACATATATTTGTCAGGTGAAACCAGTGCCCCGTTGATCTGAACACGGAGGTGCTCCTGGGTTAGCGGAGATCCACCTGCATGATAGAGGAAGAGATCTTCTCCGGTCTGACTCGGGTTGATGGTCACGTCTGGTGCCTTGTCTGAGAACATTGGCATTACGAAAAAGACAGCCGCGATCAGAATCACTGCAATTGCTACTGCTGCGACAATGAGGAGTCTGATATCAATCTCGATTCCCTCTTTTTCAGGTTGTTCCTCTTCAGGAGGTTCTGATCCCTGATCAATACTGATCTCCGGCTCCTCTTCATCAGACTCATCGAGTTCCAGTTCGTCATCGACTGATTCATCCGATGACTCATCGGTATTAGCAGTAGCCGGCGTTATGTCATCTGACTCATCGAGCTCTAAAGTGTCATCTGGTGAGTCTTCCGATGACTCGTATGTACTATCAATATGTTCAGCTGCTGCGTGTTCTGCTGATTCTGCAAGCAGATCCTCATCATCGAGCAACTCGAGCATATCATCTTCTTCTTCCTTCATGGAATTCCTCCGATACTCCTCCCGGGCGGCAGGCACATAAACAGGGCAGATATCTGTATGTTACCTATATTGAGTATCTTATATAAAAATTAGTATGTGAAATTCAGAGAGGAGAGGAACCAGGAGACTGAGGGCATGAAGGGGGGATAATAGATCGTGCCATTTCCTATGTCATAGCAGAAGAGCTAGAATGTTACCGGTACTATCTTAAAAACCCTGGTTGCTTGAGGTTATCTTCCAGAGTGGTCTGAAAACGGTGGATCAGCACACAGATGATGGTTCAGTACATGAAAGTTAAGTCCGCCATCACATTCTTCATCAGAACCCATACCTTCAGCGTCTTCGGCCGGTTATCATCGTACAGAAAAACCGATACTGATAGTGATCCTTCACCAGTGGCCTCCCGTGGATCCGGTTTTTAATTCCAAAAAGAGAATCAGGCAGAATATTATGCCATGATTCCGGATCGATGTAGGGCGTCTTTTATCGTCTGAAGTTCGGTCTCAATTTTATTGAACCGTTCATTCATATCAGTCTTCAGATCTGTCCTCAATCCATGGATCTCGCTGATGGTACTGTCCTGTTTAGTAAGCATCTGATCTTGCTTGCTCAACATTTGATCCTGGGAATTTTTGATACTGAGTATGGCAGGGATACCCTTATCGAGTTGTTCAACTTGAATCAGATGCATGTAATCGATGGTCCTCATGATCTTGCGTTCATATGGCTCGATTACCACCGATGCTACTTCGGCATGAGGAGGAATCTGATCATTGATATATGCTGAGAACTCGGAGATTGCTTCCTCATCTCCTTCTGCAAGAACAATTACCTGTCCGGAACCGTCAGGGCTTGTTACATTCGATGCGGAAAATCCCTCTATCCCCTCAGAGAGAGCCTTATTGAGAAGAAAAATCCGATACCCTACATCGTGAACAGACCTGCCTGATATGACAGCCCGTATCTTCATGACCAGTATAGGTATACCGGATATACATTTTTTCCTACTGATGAAGGACAATAGTGCCACGTTCATGGGATCAACAAAGAATCAGTTCAATCAACAGGGACAACCTGCATTTACTTCAGATGGTGCCTGGAGTCCTGGTTCACGGAGTAACGATCAGGATAAAGTTACGTAATCCTGATCAGGTCGTGCACATGAATATGCTACTGTGAGGGATGCACCGGACGAATCGACATATGGGAAACGATTCACCTGATTGAAACACGTCAATCCGCTGAAAATGAAGATCAAAAAGGGATACCCAGTATCGGTAGAACCTGATCTTTGGATCAGGTACTCAACCCGACCTTTTTGGGGAGTTCGGGATCCAACGCTATAGCTTTTTTCAGGTTCACCTGATATCCTGGGAAATCACCGGCTGATTTCAGAACCATGGCGAGATTGTACCAGGCCCATTCGTTGTTTGGATCATAGGTTATCGCATTGGTGAAAGCCTGCTTAGCTTCCTTGTACTGAGCCAGGGCCTGATATGCAGTTCCCAAGTGATAATAAGCCCATGAGTTTTTCGAATCCCCCTTAATTGCTGCCTGATACATGGTGATGGCCTGGGGAATCTGACCACGGCTTTGCAGGAAGTTACCCCTGAATATCCATGCCCAGGTATTGTTTGCATCAACGTTGGTTGCATTTTTAAATGCATCATAAGAGGGAGTGATCCAGTTCATCTCCTGCATGGCTTTTCCAAGATTCAGCCACGCCCAGGTATTATTGGGATCGATGGTGGTTGCGTTGCGAAACGCTGCAGCCGCTTCAGGGTACTTACTCTGGTTCATGAGTTCAACGCCCTTATCATACCAGGCGGTCGAATCTTCAGCAGGAGATACCGGAACCAAGAGCAGCAGCAGACAGATGAGAAGGATACCGGTGAGTAGTCGCATAGTAGGTATACTCAGAGTGATCCCTAATCATACCTTCGTTCAGAGGATAAACAGGGAGATATCAATTGCTACCGGACCATCGGTTCGTATGCAGAGTGAACAGGGTCAGAAACTATATCGACATGGGGGTAATATTGTAAGATACGTGATCAGATCAGGGATCATGGAGCATGTATGAGACGGGTTGTTCTGATTGTCCATGGGGATGTCCAGCGGGTTGGGTACCGGGATCGGGTACATAAAATCGCAAACAAGGGAGGAATTTATGGTCAGATCAGGAATCTGGATGAACTTGATGCTGAGATAATAGCAGAAGGGAAATCTGAAAATATCGAGCAGTTTATTTCTGACATCCGGATTAGTGAGTACCCGATATCTGTTGAATCAGTCGAGATCAGGGAAGAGGTCTATACCGGATCGGTTTCTTCATTCCGGATTATCAGAGGGGATCCAGATGAAGAATTGGCAGAACGAATGGATACCGCGATTCAGCATCTTTCTATCATCGGTCACTATAGTAAGAGGGCTTCAGATAATTCTGATGTTCTTATTTCGATGATGGAAACCTCGATCGGGAAACAGGATCAGATGTTAGATAAACAAGATCAGATGCTGGAAAAACAGGACCAGATGTTAGGTAAACAGGACCAGATGATCGTAAATCAGGATAATGTGCTTCAGGAGATTAAAGGGGTCCGTTCAGATCTTAAAAAGACTGTAACTCAGGAGGTATCAGAGATGCGTATCGAACTGAGGGAGGTTAGGGAAGCGTTGGTCAGGGCAGGACTCATGGAGCCCGCAAAAGGTTAATGTCCCGTTTATTAACCACTGAAAATCTGAATTCTCATATAGAGGCTAACTCAACGTCAGAAGGCATATCAGCTTGCTATAGGACTTTTTCTTCGAATTTTAAAAGCCTACAATGTCAGTATCACTTCAGGGTCAACTGTTGAATAACACCTGAACAAAAAAAAGCAGATTTTGTCAGGCCCAGGGATAATTCCAGGCGAGTAGTGGGGCTTAACCACGAGCAGGTGCATTATCCCGCTCAGATTGGCACGGACCCCGGGAGTTTTCATGGCCTTTCTGATCAAAATCTTTCTGCCCGTGTTGAGGGGCAGAGTTATGCTTTGCATCAAATCCCGGTTGAGAATGACCCGCATGTCCGGCATGGCACCCTTGCACATTTTGATGCATCGGGCAGTTACCGTTTTCAGGACCGGAGCCCGGAGCGTTACCGGGAACCTGATTGTCATGGCTCATCGGGCAGTCCATTTTATCCTGGCCGGCCTTTGAACCGCTCTCAGGACCAGAGCAGGGACCGTTACCGGGAACCTGATTGTCGTGGCTCATCAGGCAGTCCATCTTATTCTGGCCGGGTTTTGAACCGCTCTCAGGACCGGAGCCCGGAGCATTGCCGGGAACCTGATTGCCGTGGCTCATCAGGCAGTCCATCTTATCCTGGCCAGGTTTTAAACCTTTTTCAGGACCGAAGCCGGGAGCGTTGCCGGGAACCTGATTACCGCGGTTTTCCATACAGGGACATCCCGGACCAGGTCCGTTTCTGTTATTCGCGTTGATACGCTCACCAGGACAGGGAGCACCATCATTCCGGGATCCCGGCTGGCCTTGAGGTTGAACCATCCGGCCTTGTTCCAGGTTGTTGCCTGGTTGGAACTTCTGCTCTGAAGGGGAACCATGAGCAGCGGATCCCATATTTTCATCGTTCTTCTGGAAGGGTCCCGCAGCAGGGAGATTACCCGGGGTTCCTTTGTACATGAGGAGTAATCCGGTTCCTGCAAAGAGCAGGAGAGCAACGATTACCAGACCTGCACATATAAGCAGCGTTCTGTCTGCCAAACTATCACCTTCTCACTAATGATTGAGACACCCGTACGGATCTGATCCTGATGATCAAGATCCATGAGGTATGAGCTATCGTATCCCTGTCCCACTTAAAAAGAATGTTTCACCAATATGCCCGATTGATGAACTTCCGGGTTGTATCGGGGAGAAATGAGTTGAAGGAGATATCATTGGTGAGAGAGATTCCCGAATATGAGAGATCCGGGGTGCGAGTATAGCGGGTCGAGAATGCGGTTTCATGGGGTGTCCTGATAGAGAGATTACCTGAAGAATTTCATTGAATATAGGGGGCATAGGAAAATGATTTATTCTCCCTGTTCGGTGATTGAGGTGAGATACACAGGTTGAGAGAGAGGGCCCCAAGGAGAAGTCTGGGACCATATCAGATCGGAGGTCAAATCGAGATTCAGGTATGAAATGACGAGATCAAAATTCTGATCCAAAGAGGGGTTACTTAGGCAATGGATAGTCACCAGATATCAGAGATTTAGAGGTTTTAGAGGGGAAATACCATTTTTTAAACGGTTGCCTAACTCCAGGAGGCAAAATTTGAAAGGTATATATCCTGAGTGGTCAATACTGGTAACATTGGTCATGGTGGGTACGCAGAAAGAGTCCGGGCTATCGGAGGTGATCGGGTTTATCCTGATCATTGCAATTCTCGTTATTATTGGATCATTGTATGTAACGTATGTAGTTCCGGCTCATGGGAGGGAAGCAGAGATCGATCACATGACCTATATCAAGAATCAGTTCATCGATTTCAAGATGGCTTTGGATTCTTTGTGGGTAAATGGACAGATCAATACAACACTCAGCCAGAATATTGAGATGGGAACCATTGGGCAGAAGACCCAGGGAGATTTTGTGTTCTTACCGCTTGCCCAGCCTGTGGGGTCTGCTGGTAGGATGGAGATCAATACTAGTGCTGATTCAGGAACTATTGATGTGAAAATAATTGGGCTCATCAAATCGCATACAGATGGAGCAGGCAGTTCTTCATCGATATCAGGAAGCAGCCAGATCACGGTTAACCCTGATATCTACCGGCAGATGTTGATTTATCAGACCCAATACCCGGTCTCAATTGTGAATATGGTCCGGATACCTATTACTGATACAAATATCCCCACAATCCCAAATGATTTCACCAACAATCAGTCATTATCTTACCATCTGATGGATATTTATCCAAAGTCTTCGATATCACCAGATAAGGCAAACTGGAGTGTATCAATCAACTTAACCAGGGTTCCCTCGTTTTATATTACTAACTCAACAGGAAACGCTTCGAAGTTTTCCACTCCCAACGATAATTGGGCAGGATACATGAGGGCTAATTATCGGTATGATCTTGTCATGAGTCTGGTAAAAAGAAATGCAACGATGAATTACCAGGTATTCCAAAATTTCACGTTGAACAGTTCTGACACGAAGATATCTGAATTCTGGATAAATCTTCAGGATCCTGCATATGGACTGGATGCCCAGGGGCCGGTAATAATCAAAGATTCACTCGCAAATGTCTACACTGGAACGTTAAATATTACCCCGAATTATGACATCGACTTAAATACAGCAATAAATCAGACAACAATAAACAATGCAATACGATCATCATACCCGGAGAGTACCCAAAGTACCGGATCCGTTCCAATGGGTAATTTCTCATACACGGCAACGAACTATTACTGGATACCCCAGCAGTATTGTTATCAATTGGGAGGGGTTTCTCTGGTCCAGAATGACACTGCGGTCTCGAAAGTTCTCCCGCTCATTACGCTTGGAGTTGATAAAAATTCATCAACCTCTCACCCATTCATCAGCATCACCAGGTTGCGAATCACAGGGGTAGAGGGGAATGTTGCCGGTTCGACACCGGTTCAGATCACTTCACGAGTAACAGGCATTCGAAAAGGAATTTTGAGTTCAGGCAGTACCAAATATGATATCGCTCCCTTGTCTGAAAATGCAAAAACTGTGGAGATAATTATCAATAGTCCTGATATAGGAGTGATTAATAGATGGAAAAATATTTTTAATTCAACGAAAACTGATGCAAATATGACATCTGGGTTCAATACTTCATGGGCAAACATAACACCAGGTGAAAATACAGTAAAACTTACAGTGACAGATCCATCATCATCAGACTATAATGTTACCGTTGATTATTCAGAGGTCGATGCCGTAATTAACCTCCAACCGGTCGGATGGCAGGGTTCATGAATCATGAACCTGCCATATCTGAATTGATCGGAGCATTACTATTATCAGGCGTCTTTGTTGCGGTTGCAATGGTAATTCTTTCTCAGATACATGCACAATATCCCCCGCCAAAAATCCCGGAAACCCAGTTTGAGATCACCAATAACGAGACAACCGTATGGGTAATGCAATCAGGAGGAGAGAATATTTCTGTACTAATCAATGCAACCCATAAAGATGGATCGCCACCCGAAAACCTCACTCAATCATTGATATTTATGAAGACCGGGGAGAGACTCGAGTACCCGATAAAAACATCGTATCAATCAGTTCAGGTGGTTTATAATGATCAAGCAACAGGTTCCAGACGTCTCATGATAGAAAAAAAACTCATATGAGCAAGAAATTCAGAGACTCTGCGGTTTCAGAGATCATTGGTACAATCATTATTATGAGCCTTGGAATTATCGGCCTCTCCATTGTCGGGGCATATCTAAACTCCAATATTGGAGTTCAGAATCTTCCGAACGTGGATCTTATCCCGATAAATGAGTCCGGGATTATTAAAATATATCATAACGGCGGAGAATCGCTCAATGCCACCCAACTTCGGATAACCATTGATTCACCCACAAATAATACTCATCTCATCAATGATACTACAATTGGAGGAAACCTATTTAGACAGAAGGTAGATGGTTTCAAATTTGGAGATCTATTGGATTTGAAGCAACCAGGAACCTCGGTATATATTTTTTATCAGCGAACAGGAATCGGAGATAAGGATGGATTTTTATTCAAACAATATACGCAGATTACCAAGGTAGGAGAGTAATAGAATGAAACATCTGATATCAACGTTGGTAATGAAACCATTGTACGTACTCCTTCACATTCGGTAATAAGAGATACCATGATGAATCAGGAACAAGCTATCACCGATGTGGTCTCCGTGATCATCCTGATTGCGGTGGTTGTCGGGGCAATG
>NZ_JAJRBM010000244.1 GCF_028679455.1 Methanospirillum sp.
CCCCGTTCAGGAAATGTGTTTATCTCGATCGCCCAGGATCTCAAGGATCATATTCTCCCGATTGCCAAGGCTTTTCATGAAAATGGTCTGAAGATCTATGGAACCAGTGGAACAGTTGATTACCTGAATGCTCATGATATTCCTGCAAATCTTGTTCGCAAGATCCAGGAAGGCTCACCGAATGTGATTGATATGCTCAGGGGAGGAGAGATCAGCCTTATTATCAATGTTTTTGCTGATCGTCGTGCCCGGCAGGATCACATCCAGATCATGCGGACCGCAGTCGATTACGGAGTGCCGTATATTACCACTATTCAGGCTGCTCTCGCAGCAGCTGAAGCGATTAATACGGTCAGGGCAGAAAATCTGACCATTGAACCTCTTCAGCATTATATCTGCTAATTCTTTTTTGGTTAAATTCTGGTTTTTCAGAGTTGTCGACGGGGGTTTTTTCATTTATCCCGGTTCATATGTATGAGATTCATTCATAATTTTCTGGAGATATCATCATGGGAAAAGGCACAGTTGTTCTTGCATATTCCGGAGGGCTTGACACCTCAATCTGTATTCCCCTTCTTAAGGAGCAGTACGGCTATGATCGGGTTGTTACCGTTGCTGCAAATGTTGGTCAACGGGATGAGGAGATCGCAGTAGCAGAAGAGAAAGGGAAAAAACTGGCTGATAAACATTACACGGTTGACCTCCGGAAGGAGTTTGTTGACCGGTGTCTGTTTCCCTCGATCCGGGCAAATGGTCTCTATGAAGGATACCCGATGGGAACTTCCCTGGCCAGGCCGGTGATTGCTGAAGCAGTTGTGGAGATTGCTAAAAAAGAAGGTGCAACTGCAGTAGCCCACGGTTGCACCGGAAAGGGAAATGATCAGCTCAGGTTTGATGTGGTCTTCAGATCTGCAGGTCTTGAGGTAATAGCTCCTATCCGGGAGAATAACATGACCCGTGAATGGGAGATTGGATACGCTGAAGAGCATGGAATTCCGGTCCCGGTCAATAAGGAGAAACCATGGTCTGTTGACGAGAATCTCTGGTCCCGCAGTGTCGAAGGGGGGAGGCTTGAAGAGCCTGATTTCCATCCACCTGAAGAGATCTATGCCTGGACTGTATCTCCGCTCAAGGCCCCCGATACTCCTCAGGAGATAACCCTGACCTTTGAGAAGGGCCTCCCGGTCGCTTTTAATGGAAAGAGAATGTCAGGATATGATCTGATCCGTGAGATGAACCGGATAGCGGGAAGCCATGGGATCGGCAGGAATGATATGATGGAGAATCGGGTTCTGGGGATCAAAGCCCGTGAGATTTATGAACACCCCGCCGCGAATGTGCTCCTGACTGCTCATGCTGATCTTGAAAGACTGATTCTTACCAGAGAAGAGTATGCGTTCAAGCAGTCGGTTGATGCAAAATGGGCACAACTCGCCTATTATGGATTGATCTATGAGCCACTCTGGGACGCCCTGAATGCGTTTATTGATACTACTCAGCAGCGGGTGAATGGAACAGTGGATCTCCGGTTGTATAAGGGGACCGCTACTGTGCTTGGCCGTTCATCCCCTGACTCATTCTACTCAGTGGATGTGGCATCATTTGACTCAAAGACGATCGATCAGACCCACGCTATCGGATTCTCGCATTACTACGGACTCCAGGCACGACTGATCAGATCAAAGAAATAATTATTTTTAAAAAATGTGGAGATTCCGATCCATTGGATTCTCAACTTTTTACCGGTAAGTAACTCTTGTTAATGCTATTCTGTTATCATCTATGCTATCTGATAGTGGTATAAAAAATAGAGAAAAGTTGGACGTCATGTCCAAGACGCCCCGGCCGGGACTTGAACCCGGGTCAAAAGCTCCGCAGGCTTCTAGGATATCCACTACCCTACCGGGACTGAGGTGCTTATACAAGTGAGCCGTCGAAAGTTAAAAACTCTCCGATGTTATTTCATACCTCGTTCTTCATCTTCATGTGCATTCTGACCATCACTCCAATCGTCTCGCTTCCAGCATCCCTGATTGATGAGGACTGAATGACCACGTGTCTGAAGGTTCCGTCCTTCATTTTGACAGCAATATGCTGCTTGATACCCAGAACCAGACTCTCTCTGATAACATCCTGGAATGTATCAGTAAATACTGTATTCTGCCTGGTATCATAGAACGTCAGGTATTTACCGATGGGATCGGTGATGACATATTCGCGTGATACATTGAGAATATGTTCAGCATAGGGATTGATGAAAAGAATTTTTCCCCGGTTATCAAGGATAAAGTACGCATCAAGTTCGGAAAGTGCAGCACGGGCAACCCTTCTGATTTTACTGAACTGAAAATCTTTAGATTTTTTGAGAAGCCGATCATTGTGCAATGCAATCTCGATATTTGAGTAAAGATCCTTGGCACTGAATGGTTTGATAATAAAACTTGCCGGTTCTGCATTGGCAGCCCGGCTAAGTGTTTTTTCATCGTCCTGAGCTGAAAGAAAGATGACCGGGATTCTGAAGATTGCAGTGATATATTTAGTTGCTGTTATTCCATCTATCTTTCCGGCGAGGTTGATATCCATTAAAACAACATCAGGCAGATGTTCGGCGACCTTATAGAGTGCTTCTTCGCCGGTGGAAACTTTTGCGGTGATGACATACTCACGCTGAAGGAGGAATTTCTCGATCAGGGAAGCGATGATCTCATCATCCTCAACAATGAGGACCTCGGTGAGTGCGCTTTTTTGATTATCAAACATTACCTGAACCTGCCTGTCAGAATATAGGGTATTGGTGAGCCGGACTATTATAGGATTGTCTATTCTTGTTTAAGAACCATTCCTGACCGATGGGCATTGAGTTCTCCGATAGCAATCATGGTGCAAATGATACTCAATTCTTATTTCCGGGCAAAAAAGAATTTAGCGGTATTCGCGTTTAGAGTAGGCATATTTGTCAGTGTCCCCGCCGTGAAAAACAATATAAAACCACTCATATACTGATTTAAGGGCCCCAAACTGATCATACCGTCGCATAGAAAATCCTACCCAGAGATGACGATCAAACCGGATCCTGCCAATTCGTTTCATCCGGTGTGCAATCTCCAGATCATCACCTGCGTCAGAGACTCTGTACATTCCTGCCTTTGTGAATGCATCATGTCTGAATGCACTATTGCATCCCAGGGTGAAAAGGATCGTTCCGGTCAGATACCCGATGGCAGCAAAGGTATTTGC
>NZ_JAJRBM010000025.1 GCF_028679455.1 Methanospirillum sp.
GAGCACAAATCCCCCGATCACAAAAATCAAGGCCTTTATCCAGTCGATGCTGGTTGTTACCGATGGTGGATCGTAGAGTATTCTGAGTGGACATACCCAGGAACAGAATAATGGTGAAAAAGTCACCAGAGCGACCAGGATAAAAAAGAGCATCAGGGCATAGGGAAGCATCTTTGCCCACTTCGGTACCGATTCGAGTCTGATAAGTGGTTTTTTGGGAAGTGCAGCAAAGAACTGGCTTATCCAGCCAAAAAAACAGATCCATGAGCACCATCCCCTGCCGAGCAGGATGACCATTGCCAGCCAGAAGAACAGAATACTCAACAGTGCTGCAACCGTAGAAGGAAAGATCATCTTACCGGTTATTGCCAGGGGGATAGATACAAACGGGATCGCAATAGGGCAGATTGGTGTAGTGCCGGATGACGCTATTGACTCGCTCATGAGAATACTTCCCCGTGTAAGCGTGTGTTCGACGGAGAAGGAGATCGTAAAAATGATTCCCATCGCGGTGTAAATCAAGAGTCTGAACCGGTTTATGGTTCCCGTCTTCAGGATCGAGTAGGTGACCAGTCCACCGACCAGAGCGAGCAGCCCGCTGATACTAACGGTGACAAGAGAACCGGTACCATGACTGGTAAAGAAAAACACGAGACAGAAGGTTAATATCGAAGCCACGATGGTATGGCGTCCGTGTTTCCTGGCAACAGTATCTACGGAGGGTGGAGCTGATATGATCTGGGGGATTTGCATATGAGATCAGATCAGTATCTCTGATGCAATGCATGTAAATCATATTCCCGTTCTCAGTTCGAGACTATCAATACTAATTTTTGTGGTGATTCTTGGACTCTGGATGAGTTAAAATATTGGAATGCGGGTTTGATCCATGTGAAATCAGGGGTGGTTCAGCAGTAGAATTGACAGATTGAGAACAGTAGCGATGCATGTCCAGCAGAGGTACGGGATAAGAAGGTACGCAGCAGGCAGGGAGATCGTTTTGAATGTCCGAATCGTGAATACAATCAGAATTACCAGGATAATTATTGTGATGAATCCCATAACCGGGGATTGCATCCCGAAGAATGCCAGTGACCAGAAGAGGTTCACCAGCAGTTGTGCAATAAAGATGATGAATCCCTTTCTTACGGTCTGATCTTCAATCCCGTTTCTGATAATAAGCCAGAGAGAGATGCCCATCAGGATGTAAAGCAGGGTCCAGACCGGACCAAACAGCCAGTTCGGGGGGGCAAATACTGGCTTGATAAGTGATGCATACCAGGTGGAAACTGATGATAACGTAACGAGAGAGCCGATTACTCCGACCATAATCGGGAGGAAAATACACCCGATCAGAAGAACGCAGGAGCGGATTGTTAAGTGCTTCATAGGCTTCTAATATCGTTATAAGGATTGACGAGTATTCATAGTTGCTTGCTGCTTGTGATCTTATACACCTGGGTATCGGCCTGGTTTGATAGCCGTCTGGTATGACCGGCGAGGCTAAAAAAAGAGATGTTTTAATCTGGATATTTGGTTATTCTTTTATGGTATACTTTACACTTGAGGTGCTGACCTGTCCCTTCTGTTTCACGACAACATTCCAGTCTCCTGTAGGTACACCGGTAGGGATCTTAAATGTTCCATTAATGAGGGAGTCAGATATCACGGTGTTCTTTGAAGCAGCTATGACCTTGTCCTGATTCATTACCGTCATCTCCAGGTATACTTTGGCGGTCTTGTCAAAGTCAGAACCACTTACGTTAAATCCAGCCTTGGTTCCGAGCATTCCGCTGTTGGGGGTGATCGAACTTACCGCGGGTTTTACCAGGACTTTAACTGCTGCAGTCGTATTGACTGACTGAACTGGTTTGATCTGTTTTGTAGAAGTTGTGGAGTTTACTACCTTCGTTGTGTTTGCAGCCGATACAGAGGCGATAATGAGGCAGCATGCTAATAGTGCTGCGAGAATGAGCATTTTTCGATCCATAAGAACCACCATCCATGTTTGATCTGTCGCTATAATATCATTGTCGTCATCGGCCAAAAAATATCAATTAAGAAAAAATAAAGGGTTTTTGAAGATTATTCGGTGATATTCATGAACCTCCCGGCTATTCCGGTGACCGGATAATGCAATGGTCCCGTATCACAGGAGGACCATCAGAGATCACCCTGCCATCCCGGAGTATAATTACCCGGTCAAAGTATTCCATATGCCATTCTTCATGTGAGACCATCACGATGGTCTGGTGGAGTTCATGGTTGATCTTCCTGAAGAGATCGAGAATATTTTGTGAGCTTACGGTGTCCAGATTCGCACATGGTTCGTCTGCGAACAAAATCTCCGGTCTGTTAACCACTGCCCTGGCGATAGAAACCCGTTGCTGCTGCCCTCCGGATAGTTCACTCTGTAGGGCATCAGATCGTTCAGCCAGCCCGATACGGGTCAGGATCTCTTTAGTCTGGGAGAGGTATTCATTCTCTGATGTTCCCCGCACCATGGAGGTCAGATACACATTCTCTTCAACGGTCAGTTCTGGCATCAGGGCATAATCCTGAAAGACATACCCAAGCCGTTTCAGTCTGAAAAGGGTCTTTTTATGATCAGAGAGTGTAGAGATGTCCTCCCCGCCGATCAGGATCTTTCCACTGGTTGGCTTGTCCAAAAGCCCGATCATATGGAGCAAGGTGGATTTCCCTGACCCTGACGCTCCCATGATCCCGACGAACTCGCCCTTTTTGATCGAGAGTGTGACCCCTTGCAAAGCATCCACACTCACCTTCCCCATAGAGTAGACCTTGCAGAGATCAATAACCTCTATCATGGTCAGCTCCTCATGGCAGTCATGATATCCTCGCTGGCAACCCGCCAGGCAGGGATATATCCGGCGATTGCAGCCGCGATAAAGAGCAGGATTGTGTTTGAGATCAGATCACCGGGGGTTACATAGGGGGTGACATCACCATCAGGGAATACAATCGGAAACACAGTGAGCAGGCCTACCATTCCCTCCACGATACAGATACCCAGAATCGTACCTGCAGCGGTTAGCAACAGAACCTGAAAGAGATAATTATTGATAATAATACTCTTGTCAACCCCGAGTGCTTTTAGTACTCCGATCTGGCGGCGATTGTTAAGGGTCTTGATCATGATCACAATGAAGAGCACCACAATCGCGATGACGAGACTGACGATCACCGTTACACTGTTAATGATCGAAAAACTCTCAATGGCCCTTCCAAACGCCTCCTCCAGGAGATCCTGCCAGGTTTTGACTTCTTCCTGAACCCCAAACCGGAGGATCGTCTGTTTAACCTGAGCTTCAGGAAGATCGGGAGATGTTCTGATGATAACCCCGGTTGAATCAGTGATCGGGTGTCCAAGCACACTCTCCATCTCGTTCCAAGTGACAAAGATTTCCATATCTGCCTGATATGACCTGGTCTCAAAGATTCCTTTCACCCGGTATTCTCTCGTTACTCCGTTTGTGTATTCGATGGTCACCGGGTCACCGGTTCTGACGTACCCGAGTGTAGGCCCCATATCATCGTTCTCGTCTTTATGTCCTGAAGTCTGAATCCCGATGATCACTTCTCCTGTCTCGCCATCTGACAGGTATTCCCCTTCGATCATCTTCTTCCAGGTTCCGGTGACCATCCGTTCATCATCCGGTTTTACCGCGATCACGGTCCCGCCAACCCGGTTACCTTCATTTTTCAGTGTGGCTCCCAGAGAATAATGGGCTGATGCACGGATGACGCCGGGAATACGGTTCAGTTTATCGAGCAGACCGCTGATGTCCTCGATATACTGTTCATTCTCTTTTGGTCCGACCAGAATGTTTCCGGTCTGGTACTCAATGATGGACTGCTCTGAATTCTTGATAGCCCCCATGATGATAGAGGACATGAAGATCATATTGGTAAAGACCATCGCAATGATGAGAATGGAGAGATAGAGGCTCCCTCTGCTCCCCCTGAGAAGTCCCCTGACCGCAAGGAAGAATGAGACCTTCAGATGCTGCAGGCTCATACCATCTCGTCCGAATCAGCCCTTCGGCGCCAATACCAGAATGCCAGGACACCGATGATGATCAGGATGACCGCTCCTGTATAATAGGTACCTGAATCATCTGATCCGGGAACTGTCTGCGAGAGATCGCGGGTAAAGGAGTGTTCTCCCCAGTCATCATTCCAACTGATGGTTGCCTTATATGGATAATCTCCGGCTTTTGCTCCTTCGAGGATGAAGGTTGCCGGAGCGTCGTTGCCTGGTTTGATCTTTCCGACAAATGCTTCCCTGGTCCCTCCGATCGGGAGATCAATTGTCGCTGACACGGACTTGGCATCACCAGTTCCGGTATTCTGGACCCGGATCATCAGGTCGAATTTTTCTCCCTGTGCTACCCTGCTTGGAGTGGTCTCAACCGCGGTAATGCCGAGTTCTGCTACTCCTCTGATATCAAGGCCGATACTCCCTACCTGCTCCATGGTGGTACCATCGAGAAGAACATAGTTCATCTTCACCGGAACCTCAACCAGGCCTGCCTGAATGTTTTTATCAACCAGCAAAGCCAGATTCCTGGTCACTGATTCTCCAGTAGGGAGATTTGCTATCTGGAATGAACTGATCCCTGAAGCGATCACCGAGGGGGATGATCCGTTTACCGTTACCTGAATATTATCTGCCTGAGTCGACCCTTCGTTCCTGATAGTGATGTTCCCGTCGATTTTGGTGCCGGGTTTGATCATTGGCGGGAATGAGTTCTCAAGCGAGAGTGTGGGAGTTCGCAGGACTGAAAGCTGGGTACCGACATTTACCGGGACCGGATATTTGAGGCTTTGGCCATCCCGAACCCTGATCCACACCTCCGGGAAATAAAGTCCGTTTTTCTGTGGTGCCTGTATGTAGAATGTGACCGGCACAGCCTGGTCTGGTCCGATGTTTCCTTCAAATTTTGAGTCTGCGCTGAGCAATTCAATATCCTTGCTCTTGAATGTCACCGAGTCTATGTATGGGATGACTGGCGAACTGAGAGAAGCCGTATCGCTCCCAGAGGTGATCGAACTGGTTTTTGTTCCCGGAGTTACTGATTTAAGGGTGACCATGAGGGTTCCTTTCTCGCCTGCGGTCAGAACTGCAGGAGTAATCTTGTAATCCTGGATGATTACCGATGGGGTCTGGGTTGTATCACCTGCTGCTGAAGCAGGAAGATTGACAAGTATGAGCCAAAACAAGATAAACAAGGCGAATTTCCATGATATGGTACAGTGATTAGAATTTTTTCTGATCATAGATCTCTGATTGATGCTTGAGTTGTGATGTTCGGATATCATTTCTGTTGGGGTTGGAAAGTGCAGTTCAAGGTTATGTGCCCCTCTCCCGGATCGGTGATCTTCTCATATCTGCATATATATTCAATATCGTTATGGTTCCTTCATAAAGGAGGAAAAAACCGGCGACCAGACGCAGCATCTGAAAGACGTCGAAATTCCAGTTAGTAACTGCAAGACCGAACAGCACCAGGGCCGCCGTGATATGAACACATGCCTTGATTGCGAGGAACCTAATGTCCCTCTTGATTTCAACCCTGAACAAGGGATATGTCCAGATAACAGTCAGAAGTATGAGCAGGATTATCAGAAATCCTGCAGTGGTTGGATCAGTCATTTTCCCTCTGTTCCAGCCGCCATCGATACATCCGGTTATACACACTGCAATATTCAGGATCCATCTGCCACCTTCATAGTGAAATCACCAATTCCCTGATTTACCGAGAGAGAGATTACGGGTACCTGTCTGTCAGGAATCAGGTGATAATAGATCCCTTCCTCTCCTTCAAGCCCTGAAATGGTTCGGCTTCCAATCCCTGCTTCTACACGTGATGCAATTGAGGTTCCCGGAGGAAGAATGATGGAAATTCTACCTACTCCTCCATCGATTGAAGAAAGAAGATGTGCTCCTCTCCATTCAGTCAGATCGATGGTAAGATCCCCTGTCCCCTGGTTGACACTCAAATCGGTGAGGTTAGTTTTTCCCGGTCTTAATACGAGATCGCCTGAACCGATCTGGATGTAGAGCGAGGTAGGGACATCCTGTCCAAGAGAAAGATTCCAGTAATCTTCTTTGGATATTGGATCAAACCAGAGGGTTGACTCCTGTGTGACATTCAGATAGCCAACCTTCCCCATGGATGTATATGAGAGATCAGGGCCGTTTTTGGCATTTCTTCCTTCGATCACTCCTGATATGAGATTTTCCTTGCCTCCGGCGGAAATGTTGATTCTGCCACTGTCCAGTTTTAGATTGATACTCGCATGGGTGATATCCCCTGGTGTAATCTGAATTGGAGTAACTGTCTCTTGTTCAATCGGTCTGTATGATCCCTTTTCAAGAATTGATATCGCTGTACCAATACTGAAGGATAGAACTGATATGATAACCAGCCAGATGATCACCTGTCGTAAGGCAGGAAGCCTGATTCCGGTGATCATAATGTCTCTCTCCCGGTAATCACCGCGATATTCCACCGAAGATATCTGATCATCTGCCGATAACAGATCCTGGTTAACCAGTAATCTATTGCCATCATGAGCAGACCCGATGAAGTAAGGCCTATCCCAAAGAATACTGTTGCAAGTGGCGGTGCATCCAGTTGCATGGCCATAATTCCTGTAAGGATCAGTACTGCATACCCTGCCAGGAACGGTCCGGCACATACCAGTGAGAACCCGATTACAAGGATGAGCACGAGCAGGAAGAACAGGATCACAAACGGAATGAAAACCACCAGCAGGTTGAAGAGTCCGAGTCCGACAGTTGCAAGTACTGCCCTGCTAAGGCCTCTTGCTGACGGGCTTTTTTCTGCATGGTTCACCAGCGATACTGCTGCGTACTCTCTTCCAATGGATCTGGGATCGCCAAGTCCTGATGCGATATCGGCTTCTGTTCTTTTGTCTGCGATTCCCATCATGAAGTGCTCTTCATACTCAGCAAGGATTTCAACCTGCTCGTTATCAGGAAGATTTCTGAGTGCCTGTCTGAGTAGTGAAAGGTACTCATCCTTCTGCATGTTTCTCACCTTTTACAAGCCCGTTCACTGCTGCAGCAAACTCCTGCCATTCGGCAACAAGATCATCTCTGACTATTCCGCCCTTTTCTGTGAGAGAATAATACTTACGTGCAGGTCCTTCAGCAGACTCCTGCAGGTACGTAACCACCGATCCCTCATCACGAAGACGCCTGAGCAACGGGTAGATACTTCCTTCAGATATCTCGAACCGATGTGAGATATCCTGGACAAGTTCGTATCCATACCGATCTCTTTCACCAAGTAACACCAGCACACACATCTCCAGAACGCCTTTCTTGAACTGCGCGTTCACCGGTTTCTCCCTCCTTGCGCATGCGAGAAGACCGGATGATTGACAGTACAATTCTGATTAGTGACAGGTTCCATTGTTTTCGAGGTATCTTGCATTGCAAGATAGTGAATAATCCTTGTACTTACAGATATTAAATGATTTGTGGGCTTCGTTTTCTGATATCATCCCGAATTTCTATATTCCTGATAGAATATCCTTAAATGCCAGTCATACAAACTTCGGATGGTAGCATCATGGATATTGGATCAGCAATTCGGGACTCAGCCGATTATGCGAAAGAGTCGGTATGGCAACAGTGGAAACGGTGGATTCTTCTTGCCATCATGTCGATCATCTTTCCACTTATTATGGGATACACAATGGAGATCTACCGGGGAAAGACTCCTCCACCTGATATCGAGAAATGGGGTAAACTCTTTGTAGACGGCCTGAAGTATCTCGTGGCAATTTGTGTGTATTTTATTCCGGTCCTCATCATTATTGTTGCCTCATTCATGACCGTTGGCATGAGCATCATCTCCACAGTTGTTGCAGGTGGTGAATTTCATTTTGATATTCATGATCTTGCACCCTATATTCTCCCGATTATTGGGAGTGGGCTGCTGGTTTTTCTTCTGGGAATTATTACTGTTCTCATCTCATCCATCGGGATCATACGGATGGCACGGGCAGAATCGTTCATGGAAGCCTTCAACATCTCAGCAATCCTGGAAACCATCCGTGGGATTGGATGGGGTTCATATCTTCTTGCCTCCATTGTTCTCTGGATAATTAGTTTTGTGATGAGCATTATTTTCAATCTTATTACAGAAATTCCATATCTTGGGATTATTATCATGTTCTTTGTCTCGGTTGTGTTTACGATCTTTGAAGCACGGTACCTGACTCTTGTATATGAGAGTGGGAATCTGTAACCTCTTTTTATTGACCGGGAAAGAAGAGAACTAATGCACTCTCCCGGGACAGAGTTTTGGGAATCTATCTTTCTTTCATGAGGAAACATGAAATGTAGCTGAATCTGTCAAAAACTCCTTTACATTACCTTTCATACACCAGTACATGATATCCTATAGAAATGATCGCGTTCTTCTCATCGTTGGATTACTTCTCGTGATTGCGATCATCGGGTGGATTGCGGTTTCTGCAATTATCCCTGCCAAGCCAGTTGAACCAGGAAAAAAAGTTACCCGGTATACTTCAACCGGAAAAGCATTTGGTGACTCTCCCTGCTGTAAAAATTATGATCTGGGTTCTGCCGGTTGTCAATCCGGAAGTTATGGATGTCAGAGAGGACAGCAGGGATGCCAGAAGACCTGCACCCAGTCAGGATCACCACGGTGTGGCATACCATTGCAGTCTGGATAAAGGCTGTTGATTTTTTTGATAAAAATTCTGCCTTATCCTTATGCTGAGTTTTTTACCTTTCTGAACCGGTCAAGCAGTTCCTGCAGGAGAGCACTGCTGGGA
>NZ_JAJRBM010000245.1 GCF_028679455.1 Methanospirillum sp.
AAAAATAGAAGATACACCAGGGATGCTGGTGAGTTCGCAGACTCCGGTCATCTCTATGTTTGACAAGGAGAAACTCAGGGTAGTTGGAAGGATCAAAGAGGACAAGGGTCTGAAGGATATTCATCCGGGACAGGAGGCACGGTTTACTGTAGATGCCTTCCCTTCAGAGGTATTCCAGGGTGTAGTTGAGAAAATTGCCCCGATTGCCCGGGAAGGAGACATTGTCTTCAGTATCTCTGACAAACGACAGGAACAGGTGTTTGAGGTGACAGTAGAGTATGATGTGGATGCATACCCGGATCTCAAGCCAGGGATGTCTGCAAAGATCTGGGTCGTCAGGTAACCATTTGTATGAGCGGAAATGATCGCCTCAAATGGATGATCCTTCTCACGGTGATCATCGGAACATTCCTTGGCAGGCTGGATCAGACGATCGTCTCACTAGCCGTTCCCAAGATCATGGATGATTTCTCTATCACTACCTCTGATGCCGGATGGATATCAACCGCATATATCCTGGCAAACGCTGTTTTTGTTCCGATATGGGGTAAACTTGGAGATACCAGGGGGAGAAAACTGGTTTATCTCTGGGGTTTTATCATCTTTATCGTCGGATCAATCCTCGCAGGATTTGCCTGGGACCTTGGATCCATGATTATTTTCAGGATCATTCAGGCTGTTGCAAGTTCTGCAGACTACCCGACGGCCATGGCTATCCTCACCATTACCTTTAAGGACCGGAAAGAGAGAGGCAGGGCTCTTGGTATCTGGTCATCGGCCTTTGCCGCTTCAGCGGTCTTCGGTCCGCTGATCGGAGGCCCCCTGATCGACAACTTCGGGTGGAGATCGGTGTTTTTGATCAACCTGCCGATAGGTATCGTTGGGATTATCATGGCCCTGAATTATATCCCGGAATCGGTCTCAGACAGACGAAGCGAAGATTTTGACTGGTATGGTGCCATTAGCCTCGGTACAGCACTCGCCCTTCTCGTGCTTGGACTTGACCGGGGATATGACTGGGGCTGGACATCACTTCCTATCATTGCCAGTTTTCTGATGTCAGCGGTATTCTTTTATATATTCTACCTGATTGATTCACGGCATCCTGAACCGATCATAGACTTCAGGTATCTCAGGATTCCCTCTTTTGTCCACTCCCTTGGCAACAATTTCATGGTCTTTATGTGCATGATGGGAGTAATATTCCTGATTCCGATATTTGATCAGACATTTCTCGGGTATTCTGCAACAGAGACCGGGCTCCAGTTCATCCCGTTTGCATGTTTCATGATAACCGGGGCATTATTCGGATCCTCGTTCATCGGAAAGGTACAGGCACGGTACGTGATCGCCACGAGCACATTTCTTGCAGCAGTTGGAGTTTACCTCTTTATCGGGCTTGATCCACGATCAAGTACATGGGATGTGATCATTCCCTTTAGCGTGATGGCACTGGGAATGGGATTTGGAATGGCACAGCGGACTGTCACCATCACGTCACTGGTTCCCCCGGAAGAGATCGGAAGTGCATCAGCGGTTCTCGCACTCGTAAGAAATATTGCCGGGGCGTTTGGAATTGCACTGTTTACTACTATTCTCAACAATTCAATTGAGGATAATATAATTGCCCTCTCGACATATTCGAGCATATACCTGCAGACGCCATCGGCGATGAAGACTGTTACCGGCCTGATAACCCTTGATGCCCAGATCCTTTCATATCACACGATCTTCGTTGTTGCGGCGGTTATGCTGGTTGGAGCATCTGTCCTTGCGTTGCTTATCGGGTCAAAAGATGACAAGAGGGGTGAGCAGAAAGTAAGTGCCGGGATGCAGTTCTCCAATTGATCTCTCTATTTTGGTACTACCAGTGATGCATGTCTCGTGAGAAAAGGGGCCTGCATCACAAGGGTACGGAGTCCTGAATCACCTCATTGACATATCGTAACCTGACAGAGTATCTATTCTGCATCTATTGCCGGATATTACGAAAAGTAATTTCTTCTCAAACCTGAAGATATAACCGGGAAATCAAGTTGTTTTCTCCAGACATTTTTTTTTATGAATGATAACAGGTAATAGTTTTGATGAAGGTAAATTCTGACGCAATTCTCCGGACTGCTTCATATGAAGACATGATAGTTCTCGCAAAACATCATCGAAAAATGTTTGAGGAGATATGGACTCACCGGAAAATTCCTTTTCATCCGGAAGGAATGGAGATCATGGAGTCAAATTATCTCCAGAAACTAACGGATGATCTTCGATCCGGATCCTGCAATGCCTGGATCATAGGTAAAAATGAACAGATACTCTCAAGTGGAGCGGTGAGTTTTTTTTCATATGTCCCGGTTCCCCATGATCCATCACCACAGATTGCTTTTCTCCATAGTATCTATACTGAACCGGAAGAACGGGGAAAAGGGTATGCCAGAACGATCACGAAGGAAGCAATTGAATATTGCAGACAGAAAAAAGTTGCGAGATTATATCTTTTTTCCAGCGAAACGGGAAGATATATGTACGAAAAAGAGGGGTTTGTCTCTGTTGACAACACCATGATGAAATTTATTCCATGAAAGACCGTATCAGCCGGTGACTGTTCATTTTATATCGGGTTGATCGCGTTCAACCTCATGTTTCCATTTCAGGTCATGATAAACGAATGAACATTACTCTTTGTTTCGGTGATTCTGAACGGTATTGTTATAAAGTCAACATGCACGTGTTGACCTATGCTTCTGCCTATTGAGGACAAGCAGTTCGGATTCTGGGTAATGCGCAGAAAGGGAATTCCCAATATTACAATCGCCAATCTGCTTGGGATATCACGGCAGGCGGTATCCCGCGGTCTTCTGACTATGGATAAGAAGATCGATACCTCACTCAGGGAGATGGCAAATGCAAACCAGATCGCAGTTGAGATCATCAACGTTGAGCATGGAATCCTGATGGGAAGATCGATTCCTTTCAATGCAGAAGCGATCATCTTTGTCTCTGAAAAACACGGAGTGCAGGTCTGGTACAAGCATGAAGGAGACTGCGATTCATGCCAGCTCTACAAAGACTGTATCGAGTTGATCTGGGACTACTCAAAAGAACTTGGAATACTCATAAAAACAACTGACAATCCTACGATAATGGCTGATGAACTCTTTGAAAAAGTAAAAAAACTGATATGAACCGAATTTTACAGGTACTACATTCATGGGCCGGATGGTGCCCGAACCACGGCGTTACTTTGAAAAAGAAAGAGGGAAACGAGTATATGGATATCGTAACACAAATGAAGGAGAATGGTTCACAGGATGGAATGAGAAGTCCTGCCATCTATTCACATCGCCAGGTAGGCATTGTTCAGATCTGGGCGAGTATCGCTGCACTTGCCATCATTCTGGGAACAGGCTATTTTATTCCGGAAATGCTGCCATTATTTATGATTGTATCATTCATTCTGGGATTGTCACTTCTTTTATTCTCAACGCTTACCGTGGAAGTCAGGAACGATATAGTCTGGATACTATTCGGTCCGATTCATCTTATCAGGAGAAAAATTCCATTGGAGTTCATCCTTGATTTTTCACAGGTGGTAACACCATGGTACTATGGCTGGGGAATCAGGTACATAAAAAACGGAACCCTGTACAATATATCCGGTTATGAGGGGATTGAGATTGATATGCCCGGAAAAAAGCGGATCCGTATCGGTACGGATGACCAGGAGGGCTTGATAGAAGCTATTGAGATGGCAACCGGTCATTCAGCCGCAGGGTGATCCCTGATACCGGATATCGATCTTTTTTTCGGTTTTCGAACGGTGACTCCTTAACAGATCAATTACGATTGATGCCTACCTATCATGAAGGGTTTTTTTCCCAGACCACCAGCAATCCTCACGGGTAATTCACCTTTGTCCGCATGATTTTGTTACCATGCGGGTGAATGGTTCTGTGGTAATCGGTAATAGCACTGCGGTAAAGCAGAAGATAATATCAGGAGATGAACTGAACTGATCGATATACAAAATCGCTGACTACCCGGATTTTTCAGTCTTTTTCCTGAATTGAAATGGAAAATGGGCTGGCATGACACCGGTGAACAACCGTAATCCGAGGTATTCCGAGGGTTATCTGTTTTTATCAGGTACCTGCCACCGGTAATGCTCCTTTCTCTTCTCAAACCATTCAGCAGGACCCATCCGGGTTATGAGATCGAGATGGTAGTCGATATGGGGATGAATGGTACGGAGACGGTCAAGAAGTGTACAATCCTTCCGTTTTTCACACTCCCAGCA
>NZ_JAJRBM010000246.1 GCF_028679455.1 Methanospirillum sp.
AAAAAGGAAAAGAGATGTCGTATGAGCTCCGCAGGAGCATTGAACATGCCAACCAGATCGCTCGGACCTCTGCCGGGATGTCTCGGAGCCTTGTTGATGCCCTGCTTCAACTCGATAAAGTGAAGCCAGATGTAGCACTTCGGATAGCAAACACAATGCCCCGTACCAGGGATGAGGTAAGAGCCGTCTTTGGCAGAGACAAGTTTGCCCATACAACTGAAGAGCTCGATCAGATTCTGGATCTCGTGATGACTCATTTCAGCTAGGTGCGGTCATGAAGACTGAAAAGGCTGAGAAGAAGGAGATCAATGCTATCGTACTGGATATTCTTCCAAAAGGGTATCCTGACGATCCCCGGCCGATCTATAAACGTGATCCGATTGTGCAGGCGATCGGAGTTGAGCAGTTCAAATTACTCGAATTAATTCCCAAATCCCTGAATGTAGGGATTGGAGAACTGGTATACATCGGAAGCGGGGAACGCGAGAAGATCGAACGGGTTAAGCGCAGGATCGGGTATCAAGAGCTAACTCATGGAGCTGAAACTGAACTTCCGTTTGTCATCGAAAAGATTGTCAAGGAACGGGAGAGTGAATACGTCGACTTTTACAATAAATCGATCTCAATCACCCCCAAACTTCATATGCTCCATCTGCTTCCCGGCATCGGGAAGAAACTGATGTGGGAGATCATTGAGTCCCGGGAAAAGAAACCGTTTGATAACTTTGCTGACATATCAACGCGGATAAAATCTCTTCCTCATCCTGAAAAGATGATCTTGAACAGGATTCTGGAAGAACTTCAGGATCAGACCGTGAAGTATCATCTCTTCACCTCACGATGAGTGCCTACCGGGATCAGCACTTTCTCACCGACCCTCGGGCGGTGGATAGGATTGCTTCCATTCTTGAACTATCAGAACGACGGGTTCTGGAGATTGGTCCCGGTCGTGGTGTATTAACCCGAGCTCTGCTTGCCAGAGGAGCACGGGTTATCGCAGTTGAGATTGATGTTTCACTGGTATCTTTTTTGAAACGCGAGTTTTCGCAGGCGATAGATTCAGGTGCCTTTACGCTGGTTCCAGGAGATGCTACCCGTGTGGAGATCCCTCCGTTTGAGATCGTGGTTGCGAACCTTCCCTATTCCGCCTCATCAAAAATTACGTTCAGGCTCCTTGATATCGGGTTTGAGGCTGCGGTCCTCATGTACCAGAAAGAGTTCGCTGACAGGATGCTTGCAGACATCGGGACCCGTGACTGCGGCAGGCTCTCGGTGATGGTCCAGACCTTTGCCCGGGCCAGCCGGTGTTTTGATCTTCCTCCCGGAGCATTCTCACCCCCTCCTGCAGTCCATTCAACGGTGATCAGGATCGAACCACGACATCCGTTATTCCCTGTTGAGAACCGGGACATCTATGCAGAAGTTGTAAAAATTCTGTTTGCAGGAAGAAGAAAGACCATACGAAGCATTTTCAAAAATGCCGGTTCAGTCTTTGGTTCTGACCGTGTTGCAACACTGCTGTCAGCATTGGATCCTGCGATCCTGGCGTCCCGTCCTGAAGAACTCTATCTTGAAGATTATGCCACGATTGCTAATGCACTTTCAGATTGATCAAGGTCAGGTGTACCAACCTGCTGAAGATACGTTTCTTCTTCTTGAGGCAGCAAGTCAGGAGATTCAGGTTCATGACCGTGTGCTGGAGGTAGGAGTAGGAAGCGGGTATATCTCATCACATCTTCGTTCATTGTGCAGGTTTCTCGTAGCTACTGATCGCAATCCTCACGCCGCAGGTATGGCTTATTCCTCTGGAGTTCCGGTAGTGCTCACCGATCTGTCAGCCGGTCTGGTTGGCCCTTTTGATCTGATCCTCTTTAATCCGCCGTACCTCCCCACTGATCCAGCGGAGAGGATTGATGACTGGCTTGAACTAGCTCTCGATGGTGGATGCACCGGTAGGGATGTTATTGCCCGTTTTCTCCAGGAGATACCGGAGGTATTGGCACCGAAGGGAAGAGTGCTGCTTCTGATCTCATCCTTAACCGGTATGAGAGAGACGGCACAGATGATCCAAGTGACTGGATGGAATTATTGTGAGGTTGCCCGGGACGTAGTGGACGGGGGAGAGATCTTGCAGATCCTCCGCCTTGAGCGGAAAAAATAATTGGTTATATTTTGATCATACTGGTGTCTATCTCATCTCTGAGCAGGTAAACTCCGGCAATGATCACCGCAAGCATCACAGCAGGGCCAATGATCTCGATGGGCTGGACCTTTGATACGTTGATGATAATCACATGTCTGATCATCGCAGTCAGTCCGGCGATGAGGATGGCTCTGACCGGGACACGTTTTGTCCGCAGGTATATGATCACGGTCTCGAATAATTCGATGATGATGACCGTGAGTAGTATGGAATTTATCACCTTGATGATTCCATCGTCCCAATTCTGGATGGTAATGAGTGAGATAATCTCAAACAAGGTGACCCCTAGAGATATCAACGCTACAATGGTGAGGAAAATGGCGAGTATGATATAGATAATCACTGGAATGGTGGTCATCACCCGGATCACCGGGGCGGTCTGTTCTGCAAGGCTGTCAGCCATACATCGTATACAACCTGCCTGAATAAAAAATCGAGGTTGTTCACT
>NZ_JAJRBM010000247.1 GCF_028679455.1 Methanospirillum sp.
GATCTTTCCCTTCTGTTGCGAAAATAACCTTATAGGAATCCAAATCAACGGCTATTGTTACATAATTATGTCCCCTGCGTGAAGAAGTCTCATCAAACCCTATAACCCGAATATTTGAATAATCTTCATTTTTACGAGCATCAGAAACATAATGATCGACTACTCTCCAAACACGTCCATCATCCTCGTTCAACAAAGATGAACTTTAGAAATGGGCATATCCATGGCCATAATCAGAATCAATGATTCCATCAAGAGCGAAAAACCACTTTTCTTCCTTGCCCAAGGGATATCAACTTGAATAACCCCACAATTTGGACATGTTACTCGAGGGACCCTGCAATGTAGGTAACACCGATATTGGAAGAAATTTAGATGTCTCCATGTCTTTTCCTCAGTGTCATACCCTTTACATCCTTGATGAAAACATTTTGAACAATCAAATTCTGAACCGGGAATAAAATCAATCCATATTTCTAAAAGTCGAGATTCGGAGATAAAGTCTATTTTTGTAATCTTCCATGGAGATTGAAGATTAAGGACAGCCTGAAAGAGTTCAGTTTCCATCATATCAGATCATAGTTGGTTTGAGAAGATAAAATCAGGAAGGGGGGCTACGCCCCCATTCCCAAACCCTCCCCCATAGTGTGATAGGATCGTGGGGATGGGCAAGCATCCCCACTTCGCGGAGATTCGGTTAAAACGAAAACTAACATAAAGTTACCCACTCAAAACACAGAAGAGGCGAAAATCTTTAGTGATATTGGCATTGATATTACCAGTCATGAAAAAAGTGCCTCTAACTTGGTACCAGATTGCTATATTAAAAGGAGTTGCAGAAGAAGGGTTGACTCATAAGAGGGAATTAATAAAAGGAAAATTCAAGGATGAGTTTTATCTGAAGGATTATGGAAAAATTAGGAATAGCAGTATCGAGAAATTAGTATATCTTAAGTTGATAGTGAAGTTTAATCCGGTTCCTTCTGTAAATTCCCCTAATTTTTCTACATATCTGAGGGCATTCAGCCACCATGATGGCGGTCGTCGTAAGTTTCCTCCCCATTTGGAATATATGATAACCAGGCTTGGGAAAGAAATACTCGCAGATAATGAATTAACATTGAAATAGAGAGATCGTGCTATCCATTATAGCGATTTATATCCGAATCTTCGTCTTTTCTTCGTATTTGAAATTTTGAATTCTCTCCACTGGAAATCAATCTTTAACTTTCCTGATGAGTCAGAACCAGATCCTATTGTTAACCATTAACCGGACCGCCAGGAAGACAAAACTCAAAATGAAGAGATATCAAACCCAGAACGGTTTGAAATTAACAATATTGTTAACACGCCGGAAACGAGTACCCGGGTGAATGGATCATTGTGACGGATGAGATACGATCTCAGATGGCGGCACGCGTGGCAGAACTGCAAAAAGACGGGATGAGTTATGAGAAGATCGGGAAGTTGATCGGTATGGGGAAGGGAAGACTATCAGAAATCCACCAGGGGAAGATGAAAAAGATCCACCGGGCACAATACGAAGAATTGATGGACATTCAGTAAGATTACCCCTTTCATATTCGAACGAGAAGCCCCGGTTTTTCTTCCTCAAGATGCAACGACTCATGTTATCCCTGACAATACCGGCCAGATACGAGAAGGGTATTTTTCACCGGTCCGAAAAAGTATCGACAATATAAGAAGATAGATCTTAATCATCAGGTGAAGGAAAAAAAGCACGTTTCACCCATGTTTCACAATGGGGCTCTGGAAACGTTTACGAGAGCCTCAGGCGAGATTTGAACTCGCGACCTCGTCCTTACCAAGGACGCGCTCTACCGGCTGAGCCACTGAGGCTTGTGCCTTTACATATACTCAACATCACAATATAAACTTAACGCTCGTCGTCCTGTCCTTCGAATAGTCATTTAAATATGTGGTGGGGAGGATTTGTGGTGAAGGTCCATCTGCGGATATGGGATTTCGATTCCTGCTTTCTTGAATGCATGGTTGATATGGGTATTCAGATAATCCTGAACCTCGGGTGTCTGATCGTACTGATCGGTCCTGACCAGCAGCTGAAATGTCAGCGCAGATGCCCCGAAATTCAGGAAATAGACAACCGGCTTTGGTTCGCTCATAACAAACCCCTCTTTAACTCCCTCTGCTGCCACCGCAAGGAGGGTGGATCGCACAAGTTCCACATCTGAATCATACCCTACTCCTATCGTGATCCTGACCTTTTGTGAGATATCGGGAAGCACATAGTTGGTCAACATATTCTCGGTTAGGATCTTATTTGGCACAGATACTAATTGACTATCAAGGGTCTGGATGCGGGTACTCCGGGGCCCCACTGTTATCACATCTCCTATCACCCCCTGGATTTCGATACGATCTCCTTCCCTGAATGGCTGGTCTGCTGCGATCATCGCACCGGAAAAAAAGTTTCCAAAGGTATCCTGGGCAGCCAGTCCTACGATAATACCAACAAGACCTCCGGTTGCCAGAAGAGGGGTGATATCAATCTTCAGGACCGATAAGATCATGAAAAATGCCCCTATTCCGATGACATATCCATATACGCTCTGGAGAAAATGAAGCAGTTTATCATCAAAATCAGACTCCGTATGTGAACTGATCTTGGTTTCATATAACTCAAGAAAATTTTTCAGGAAATACGCGAATACGAAGGCTCCGATGATGACATACAATACCTGGGCGAAGGGACTCTCTACGATCTGATGAACAAGGTCAGGAAGTTCTGCTACATATCGAAGGACTAAAAATATGGTTATCGCCAGAATTGAGATGACTGCAGGAATACGCAATGCAGAGATGGCGACCCGGGTGATCCCCCCTTCTGAACTCTCCATCCGTGAACGTAACCTGGGTCCGGCAAGAAAGAGTATGATGGCCAGTGTGCAACCAAGCATAATGACCAGTATGGCGGGGATATTTCCAAAGGGCATGCAATCAGGTTTATGTTCAGCGGACTTATACATACAGGATTATGGCCCATGATAATCCGATTGCACAGAAACTTGCGGAGCTGACCGACCGTCCGATGACCTTTATGCATGTCTGTGGGACACATGAGGCCGCCATTGCAAGAAATGGAATCCGGAGTATGCTCCCTGAGAATCTGAAGATCGTGATGGGTCCCGGCTGTCCGGTGTGTATTACTCCCCAGGGTGAGATCGACGCCGCACTCGAACTTGCCGAAAAAGGGTGTATCATCGCAACGTATGGTGATCTTCTCCGGGTTCCCGGGTCACAGGGAACCCTGGAGAGCAGCGGTGGCGATGTCAGGATTGTGCAGGGCGTCCATAAAGCCATTGAGATCGCTCAAAAGACGGATAAGGAGGTTGTCTTTGTCTCGGTCGGATTTGAGACGACTGCCCCCACGGTTGCAGCAATGCTGCTGACAAATCCGCCTAAAAACTTCTCTATTCTTTCATTTCACCGTATTGTTCCTCCTGCAATGAAGTGGCTTCTTTCACAGGGTGAGGCACGGCTTGATGGGTTTATGCTTCCCGGTCATGTTCTTGTGGTTTCTGGTATTGAGGAATATCTCCAGTTTCCGGTTCCGCAGGTTGTCGCCGGTTTTGAGGCAGACGATATTTTACTCGGGTTGTGTATGCTCGCTGAACAGGTCTGGGCTGGTTCTTGTCTGGTTGAAAATGCA
>NZ_JAJRBM010000248.1 GCF_028679455.1 Methanospirillum sp.
AGGGTTTTCTCCTGATCGAATCCGGTACCTCGACCTTGAAACGCTTGGAATCTTTGGTAGACCGGTTATTCTTTTTGGAGTCGGATCTCATGGCCCAAACGGATTTACTACCCGTCAGTTTGTACTCAGGAACCTTTCAGAAGAACCGGCAGCACTTTTTGCAGTCCGTAACCTGCTGGAAGGGGCAGATGCCCTGGTTAGTTATAATGGGAGAAGTTTTGATCTTCCCTACCTGAACGAACGGTTTGCCTATTACGGGTTTGATCCTCTGCCTGAAATTCCTCATATTGATCTGCTTCATTATTCACGAAGATTCTGGAAAAACACAATTCCTGACTGTCGCCTCTCAACAATCGAACAGAGATTTCTTGGAGTTGAACGTGAGATTGATATCCCCGGTATGCTGGTTCCTGAATGGTATATGAAATATCGTGGCACCGGTAACTGTGGACCTCTGGTCCCCATTATCAGACACAATGAACAGGATGTAGCCAGTCTCCCCCTTCTGCTTGATCTGCTGAGGAGTAAAGCTTGTGACTGTTGCTGATTTTCTTGATCTTATTGCAGAAAATCCCAGGTTTTCCCGGTATATCTCACACATCAAAATTATTCCTGGACAAAAAGCCATCTACTCAGAACCCGATAACCCGCTTCCCAGGTCTGTTCAGGAATACCTGAACCGTTCACACATTAACCTGTATAGTCACCAGGCTGCAGCAATTAATACCATTCAATCCGGTCAGGATGTCATCCTCTGTACTCCCACTGCATCAGGAAAGACCCTCTCATTCCTTATCCCTTTCTGCCAGATGAGGGTTGAAGAACCAACAGCTACTGCACTTGCAATCTATCCTGCAAAAGCACTTACCAGGGATCAACTGGCTAACGCCAGGATGATCAGCGATGAAACCGGAATTCCCCTGGATCCGGCGATTTATGATGGTGATACCCCCCGTCATGATCGGCCTGCAATTCGGAATAACGCAGGACTGGTACTGACAAATCCCTATGAACTACACCATATTCTGCCCTGGCATCACCAGTGGTCAACATTTTTTTCGCGAATCAGGTATATCATAATTGACGAGGCACACCAGTATCGTGGAGTATTTGGCAGTCATATGGCCCTCCTGCTCAGAAGATTGCTCAGAATCTGTGCTCATTACGGAACTCACCCCACCTTTTTTCTCTCCTCTGCCACTCTTGCAAATCCCCAGGACTTTGCCAGAGAACTAA
Source organism: Methanospirillum sp. (assembly GCF_028679455.1). Lineage (GTDB taxonomy): Archaea > Halobacteriota > Methanomicrobia > Methanomicrobiales > Methanospirillaceae > Methanospirillum. Next base: position 1,237 of record NZ_JAJRBM010000248.1, read on the forward strand.
CCGGTCGTGAATTTCAGGTTATCAATGAGTCTGGAGCTCCATCCGGAGTGAGGTACTTTGTCCTGTATAATCCATACCGGGGCGGATTTGCCGAGCGATCCGTGTATACCGAGAGTGCAACGCTTCTTGCATCTCTGGTGGAAACCGACCTGCAGACACTCTGTTTTACGGGATCGCGAAAAATGACCGAGATAGTAACCACGTGGGCCCGGGAGCGGCTGAGTGAAGGTGGAGCAGATCATACCGGACGTATTGCTGCTTACCGTGCAGGTTATCTGCCTGAGGAGCGAAGGCACCTCGAACAGAGCCTGAAGAACGGGACATTAAAAGGAATTGTATCAACCAATGCCCTTGAACTTGGTATTGATATCGGAACGCTCGATGCAGTAGTGATGACCGGATACCCGGGGACCATGATGTCAACCTGGCAACAGACCGGAAGAGCGGGGAGAGGAACAGGTGCATCTCTTGCCGTGCTGATCAGTTTTCAAAACCCCCTGGATCAATACTTCATGGATCATCCTGACGAATTTTTTGGTAAATCGCACGAACATGCGATCATCACGACCAAAAATCCATACATCCTCTCTGGACAACTTCTCTGTGCTGCTGCTGAATTACCAATGGTGCCAGATGATCTGCAGTGGTTTGGGGAAGAGATGAACAGTCATCTTGATGCCTTCAGCAACGCAGGCATATTAACCAGGACAAACCGGGGACATATCTACTCAGGACAAAAACGGGCAGTGGAACTGGTATCACTATCAGGCACCGGAGAAACGTGGACAATTGAGGTACGGGGACAGGTGCTTGAGACGGTAGACCAAGGTCAGGCATGCAGGGAAGCGCATCCCGGGGCTGTTATCATTCACCAGGGGGAAACATACCTGGTCAGCCGGTGGGATAGGGATCATCATCGCATATTTGCAGAGAGATCTGATGTTGAATATTATACCCGGCCAAATCAGCAGACCGCCATCACCATCACCGGGGAGAGCATGGCAAAAAATATCCCCGGTGCAACACTCCATCTTGGAGAAGTCCTGGTATCTGAACAATATAGTGGATATCGCAAGATCATCAGACAGACAACCATCGCAACCGAGCCCCTCTCACTTCCCCCGATATCATTCACCACCACAGCGCTCTGGATGGTTATTGATCCCGGGATTATCACACAAATTACTGCAGGATCCTTTGATATTCCAGGCTCACTCCATGGCGCAGAGCATGCACTGATAGCAATGACGCCATTTTTTGTCCTCTGTGACCGATGGGATCTCGGAGGTCTTTCAGCAGCGATAGACAATCAGACAGGATCTGCGACGATCTATATCTATGACGGGTACGAAGGTGGCGTAGGACTCGCAGAGCGAGGATATGCCATGTTTAGTGATATTGCTAAAATGGCTGCAACTCTTGTTGAAGGATGCCGGTGCACTACTGGCTGTCCGGCATGTATTCATTCACCCAAATGCGGAAACGATAACCAGCCACTAGACAAGTCAGGAACGATCATATTACTCAAAAAACTGGCAGGGATCATCTAAACGAATACCGGATAAAGAAAAGAGATACAAGGCAGGATTGGGAGGTTACTTCTTCTCCTGATGAGCCTGACTGGCTGCAACACGCTGTTTATAGTGTTCTGCAATTTTATTAATATGTGAAATTTTATCCATTTCCGGCCCATATAGCGCATAGCCGTGTTTGTCAACACTCACTATCCGATATGTTCTTCTAAGAACTTCAGGCACTTTCGCAGAAGGAATCCGGTTCATGTTCATGAAATTTTCAATCTGCACCTGAAAGTGCTTCTTGAGAAGAGCCCGCATTTCAGTGATCATACCCTTAAACTCTTTGATATCTTCCATGTTCCAGGAACGTATCTTTTCTTCGAGTTTTCCAATATAGTCGATCACTTCCTTGCTGTTTTCAATATGCTCGTCAACTGCCTGGGAGAGTGCCTGCTCTGCCATATCTGCACTGTCTATTGAGTCATAACCCACAGTTGAACCATCTCCGGCGAAAAGTAATATCTATTTTGCATTCAGGACACATCAAGATTGTTAAACCTTCAGACTTCAGAGAGGGTTTCATTATGGATGATAGATCTCTATCTGTTTATATGCAGAACTGGTGAACATCGAGATCAGTTTCACTCCTGCACCTTTGACAACATCAGTCATATCTTCACCAATATCAACAACTGCCGGCTGAATCCCGATAATGAGTATCTCTCTGCATAACACGGAAATTACCTCATACATAGCATCGAGCGGGAACCGGGGAGTACCCATGCCAACATCAGAAATCCGTTCAGGAGGAATAATCCTGATACTACCTGGTGCAAGACCCATATCTGCTGCATCAACCAGAACGAGAAGATCAGGTTTGATCTCCCGTATCTTTCTGATAAAATCCCCGGAAATTGTACCGGCGTTGAAAGATTTCCATTCAGGATGCGAAAGACCTGCAGCAACAAAGCAGCCAATCCCGTCATCGGCAAGGAGATCATTCCCAATCCCGATGAGAAGATGCATGCCGTTCATATCTCATCAGGATATGATAAAACCGTCGTTGGTTTGCCACAAACTTATATATCAATTCTACTGACGAGAATACTAATGGATTCTGATACCCTTGAGCAGCTGGTCGATATCCCGTATCCACAGCATCCTCATTGTGCAACTGTTCTGGTTCTTGATACTTCAGCTTCGATGAAAGGATCTAAAATTGCAGAGCTAAATGAGGGGCTGAAAATTCTTGCAGACGAACTGGTACATGATGATCTGGCAGCAAAACGAATTGATCTTGCAATCATCACTTTTGGCAGATCAGTTGAAGTCATTCAGCCGTTCACCGGAATAATCCAGTTTGAACCACCAGAACTTGAAGCGGGCGGATATACTCCGATGGGCGCTGCAATTTTAGAGGCGGCATCACTTATCGAAAAACGCAAGGCAGAGTACCGGGAGACCGGAGTTGATTATTACCGTCCCTGGATATTTCTTATCACTGACGGACAGCCAACCGATATGTCACGGGGAGATACCAGATGGCAGGAGGTTACCGGTGTTATCCATAGCGGAGAAGCGGATCGTAAATTCCTCTTCTGGGCTCTGGGAGTAGATCAGGCAAATATGTCCATCCTGCGTGAATTGTCCCCTCCGAATCGTACCCCTCTTCAGCTCAGAGAAGCACAGTGGTCAGAGATGTTTTTATGGCTCTCACGAAGTCTTGCAAAGATATCAGACTCACGGATTGGAGAACAGATCAATCTTGAAAATCCAACCGGGCCGGATGGATGGGGCGTTGTCCCGCTCTGAAACCCTGATGTCCATCCCGGAAGGGAGCGACATCAAAAAAAATAACCGGCTTCTTTGGATAACCGGTGCATCGGTCAAAGGACGCAGACACGAACAATCAGGCCAGCCCTGTCAGGACGCGTTTGCAATATCAGGGGAAGGAGAGAGATGGGGGGTTGCTGTCGCAGACGGAGTCGGAAGTGCAACTCACGCCGAAACCGGTGCTTCTATTGCAGTGAATAAGGCGGTTCAGTCCCTCCTTTCCAGGGAACAGAACTGTACCGAATCCCAGGGAGAAGATCTGATCAGATATGCATTTCTGCAGGCACGGGAGGCAGTAGTTACAGAAGCAAGAGCAAAGGGAGTCTCCCCTTCTGAACTAGCTTCAACCCTGATTGTAGGTTATTTCAAGGCTGGAAAGATCTGTATCGGGCACATCGGGGATGGGATCGTGGTAGGAGTGAAAAGTGGAGAACTGAAAATTCTCTCATCTCCTGACACGGGGGAGTATGCCAACGAAACCGCATGCCTTGTTGAGAATAACTGGGAAGATAATCTTCGAATCATTCAGCCAACTGAGATTGACCAGTGTATCATCGCCACCGATGGATGCCAGGGCGCACTTGCAATACGAAAAGGAGGGAAATTCCAACCCTATGAACCATTCATCCTCCCGTTACTATCATTCATTTCCAGGAAACTCGGTGAACACGGAAATCCGGATTCTGATATTGCCGGGTTACTTGCCTCTCAACGCATGCAGGAATTTTCAGGTGACGACAAAACCCTGGTGGTATTAGTGAACCCACATCACCCTGACCACCCAGAAGGATGAATAATGGCAGCACTCTTAACAGGAAACCGACCCCCCCGGCTTCATGTTGATCGGGATCAGATTCCTGTTCAGAGTGGAAAGCGGGTGAAAACCGAAATCCTGACCATCACCAACGATGGTGGAGGCGTTCTCAAGGGATCAGCTATCGCTGATGTCAACTGGATTCGGATTCCAAACCCACGAATTGAGACCCCGTTCATTATCCCATTGAGAATTGAGATCACGCCGGATCGTTTTACCGCAGGAAGCCCCCTGAAAGGAACGGTAACAATCATTACCAACGGTGGAACAGCAAAGGTTTTCGTGGAGTATTTTGTCCACCCTGTTACCAGACCGGGGCTCACCCTTGACGAACAGCAGTACCTGTTTTGTAACCTGAAAAAAGGGGATGATTTTTCTTTCGATCTCATCCTTCGCAACACAGGAAGCGGATTATTAAGTGGAACTATTGAATCCGGATCTGACTGGATTGAGGTGAAAAACCGGACAATCTGGACACATACCATCCAGGCAGTACCGGTTATCATTCATACCTCTATCGCTCCGAAAGTCAGACACCCGACCGGAAGAATCCGAATCCGGAGTTCCGGAGGAACTCTGGAGGTGCCGGTCTCAATACATTTCAGAAGTGAAGCAGGACCTGTACTCAGACTCTCTCCCTCAAGAATCAGGTGCGTATGGGAAAAGCGTGGGATTATCGAGGAGACCCTTACCGCCCATAACGAGGGAGCCGGAATTCTCAGAGGAACAATACCGTCCCCGGTGCCATGGCTGAAGATCACGCCCTCCATTTTTTCAGCAGAAAAAAATTCCAGGATCTTATTCAGGATCGACACCCGGATGCTGAAGCCGGACGTGACCATCAGTATTCCGATCTCCATCATCACCAACACGGGCACCCATCCCCTTACCCTTGAAGTAATTCCCGGGAAAAAACCGGTTACCCAGGTCAGAAAAACCCGCAGTTCTGCACGGCACCAGACAAGAACCAGACTGGTTGTATATGAACCGGATGGCAGGATGTGTACCCTGGTCTCAACCGGAAAAGCGGGAGGGGAAGGAGAGATATATTATCTTGCCGGAGATGAGACGCGGTGTGCCAAGATATTCCACCCCCATCGCCGGACCCAGGAGATAGAAGAGAAGATACATGCGATGACTGCTGCTCCGCCTGATCCTGAACTCCTGCAATCCCTGACCTGGCCCCTTATGCCGGTAACCGATCTTCCCAGGGGAGGAAAAATAGTAGGGTATCTGATGAGACGGATACCAGAAGAGGAGTTCAGATCCGTTCATCTCTGGTATGATCAGGCACCCACAGATGGAGAGAAGGATCTGCAGGCCCGGATCATTGCTGCCCGCAAACTCGCAAACCTGGTTGCCGGAGTACACCGGGCAGGACATGTAATCGGCGATCTTCGTGAGAACAATCTGCTGATCAATAACCAAGGCGATCTCATCCTGATAGACACCGACTCATTCCAGATTCGGGAGGCAGGGGGGAGAAAAATATACTGGAGCCGTATGGGAACCGGTGAATATCTTCCTCCTGAACATCTGGATGGTTCTTTTGCGGAAGCAGGATGTGATCGGCGTTACGGGGATCACTTCGCACTTGCAGTTCTCATCTTCAGATTTCTGATGGATGGGGTACATCCGTTTCAGGCGAAAGGTCCCCTGGTAAGGAATGCCCCCGCAACTACCGATAAAATACTGCTGGGACATTTCGCATTTGAAAGCAGGATTAACGGAATTTCTCCACCAGACTACGCCCCCCCATATTCATCACTTCCTTCCCGGATCCGGGCACTCTTCAAAGAAGTGTTTGTTTCAGGTCACCGCTCTCCCCGGGCCAGACCTGATGCATCACAGTGGGAGAAGGTCCTTTCTACACTCGTTCATGACGATAGGAGGAAGATGCCTGAACCAGAGCCGGAGAAGGCGCAAAACAGTCACCATGAACCATGTTCATCTCATACGGGCTGGCTCTCTGATGGATCAGGACACCGAATATCTCCGGGTCGATGCCTTTACCGAACCGGAACCGGGACCATCAGGGCATATGACGAGAACAACCAGATTTTTCTTCTGAACTCCGGAGTTGTGACCACAGGAAGTATGGGTAGCGGTACTCATTTATCAGTAATTCCGCCTTCACTCATTCTCCCAACAGGTTTCCTTCAGAAGGGAAACATACCTGCCGGCTGGATCATTCCACGGATTGATCCTGATCGGTTCCTCCCATGGCATATGCTCACTGATCCACAGAGTAGGATCAGATCAAACAGAACCGATTTTTCTTTCAACAAGCGCATCGCTAGTTGCCGGAACCTAATGGCTGCACTGATCTCTGCAAAACGATCCCGGATCGGAGAGGTAGTGCTATCAGAACGAACGGTTTTTGTTGGTCCTGATGCATCGATAAGGATTCTCTGCCTCCCTGATATGAGACACAATAATCAAAAAACCAGCACCGAAGGAGAATCTCCTGTTGTTCTCATCTTCAGGATGCTGATGAACGGGTATCATCCGTTTCATGCGATTGGAAGCCGGGCTGCAGGATCAGGATCACATGAGCGAAGGATGGCTGCCGGGCTCTACCCCTGGAGAGAACAGGATCCTGATCTGGACCCCCCTCCGGGAGCACCATCAATCAGTATCCTTCCCGGTCCGCTTGCTGTTCTTTTTGATGAAGAATTCAGCGACTTCGAAGGCAATACACGCGGAAATATTCCATATGAAGCCTGGTTTGAGACGCTTGATCAGGTCTTCAGGGAGTTGATAGGATGCACTTCGGATCCTGATCACTGGTATCTGCCCGGGTATGACGGATGCCCATGGTGTACACAGGAAGTTGAACACCGAACTGTAATACCCCGGGAATTACAGCAGCAGGTTTTCCCACTACACAGTCTCTTACTCATTGCTGCGCCAAAGGTAGCAGGATTGTTACTGGAACGAAATAAAAGGAGGAGTACAAGAAAGCCGGATGCTACCCGGCAGCCTGGATGGGTAGTGATACCGTTGCCACCTGAACGGGTATCCAGGATACTCCTTCCAAAAATTGTGCAGGTACTACTCCTTCCTTCAGAAATCTCTCTTCAATGTCATCCGGAGGTTGTACCATTCCTTCCGATCACCGGTATCCGGATACCGGAGTTTCTGCCCGGACTCCATATCAGAACTAAAAATCAGATTCTTCTTCAGACAGAAGATCTGGATCAGATTCATGGAATGAGGACCGGTATGGAGGATATCACCCTGCTGGATGAAATGCTCTGGGTCAGTGCCCTTGACCGACTCAGAGGAGAAAACATCGGGAAGATACAGAAAACAAAGAATATCAGAACCAGGCAGACTACTCGAACCAGGAATCCGATCCAGATCATGCTTTTACCCCTTTATCTCCCTACCCCGGAACCTGAAAAAATACCTGATGAACAATCAAGACGGGACCTTATAATCGCAGAGATACCCTCTCAAAAGGCAAGAAAAAGAAGAGGAATCCGAAAGAAACTCCAGACAATTCTGATGGACTTTATCGGTTCAGATTCTGACCAGGATCCATAGATATACAGAAAATGGGATGTTCTAATATCTGGGTCTGATGAGGCTCAGAAGACCAAAAATCAGCAGATAACATCCAAAGAATAACACCATGATCTGCATCCCCTTAACAGGCGATATGAGTAAAAACAGACCAACGAGCACGGTCAGAGTTGCCCCAAGGAGAATCAGAACATAATATAGAGTATCTGATGAAAATTTCGATGCTACCATCAACTGACCAGCACCTAAAAAGAACATCCAGACTCCCAGAAAAATACCGAGGACTGATACTGCAAGGTCAGGAGAGAGTAACGCAAATGTTCCCAGACACAACCCAAGAATACCAAGCAGGATCAGTGGTATTCCGACACCTCGCATCATCACCCCGGTTATCAGCACTATTATTGAGATAATCAGTACGATGGCAGAGAGGACTACGCCGATAAGGCTGGTGATAAATGGTGCAGCGAGAAGAATGATAATACCGAGAATAAGTGCGATAATTCCTGAGGAACGCTGATTTTGTCGGTTCGATATCCAGACAATTTCCATGGACTCATATCTCCGTAACGGTATTTCAGAATGTCGATGAAAAAGATGCGAATCAAACAAAAATATGAGGAAAAGAAGTGCATCGACCGGGACTCGAACCCGGGTTTAGGCGTTGGCAACGCCTAGTGATGACCACTACACTATCGATGCGTGACGTGCTCTATAAGGTAGAACCCATCACGATATAAATTCTTCGAATTATTCCGCATGTGAGTATTACAATCTTACATGAACATAATACGCGCTTCCCCCCGGGATCTGAGGATACATGAACCAGAAAACAAAACCCCGACGGTTGCACATAAGATTAGCGGGAAATTTTAGACAGATTCATATTTTTCACATCCAAATTTCTTACGATGATACCCCTCATGGTTGACTGTTCACAAAAGTCAGTGACCATCTTCGGAGGGGGAGAAGTTGGTGCACGCAAAGCGAGGTACTTTGCTGATGAGGCTGATGTGACGGTTTACAGCAGGTCGTTCTCACCGGCATTTGAATCCATCAACGTAAAAAAAATCTGTATCACGATACCAAAGGACGAACAGAAGATTCGGGATCTGATTCAGGGCGCGTTTTTAGTTATTGCGGCAACTTCAGATCCTGATCTTAACAGATTCATCGCCACCAGATGTAATGAAGAGCGGATTCTCTGTAATAGCGCAACAGAGCCAACCGCTGATGTCACCCTTCCGGCAAAATATAAAGGCAATACATTCAGTCTTTCAATCAGTACCAACGGAGGAAGCCCGG
>NZ_JAJRBM010000249.1 GCF_028679455.1 Methanospirillum sp.
GTAATCAAAACATTCCACCATGTCGGTGATGAGATCTGGACCATAGAACTCTGATACCGGAAACTGACCTGAAAATACCAGAGAAACCAGCATCTTTAATATTAAGCACACAAAAAGGTTTTGTTATGGGACTTCGTGACCTTATCTTCAGGCCAAAAGATAACAGTGATCCTGACCAGTATAAAGAACTCCCCCTCAAGGATTACGAGGGCGAGAATCCCGCACTCCTTGTCAAGGTAGCGACCGTTACCAGCCTGCGGGAAAGCCAGATTGTCAAGGATCAGATCTACGACGGGGACATTGTCATCGTCGATATCAACCGGCTCAAGATGGACAAGATCAACTATGAGCGGGTAATGAAGGATTTCTATCAGGTTGCGCGCGATGTGGATGGAGATATTGTCGGTCTTGGTGACCAGCAGTACGTGATCATCACCCCTCGTAACGTCAAGATATCACGCGACCGGATCGGTGGCGGTGCCTGAGTGCGTCAGGAGGTCAGGGGAACCTGTCCGGCCTGTGGTGAAGAGGTCGAATATCTCTATGAAACCGAACACATCCCCTATTTCTCCGAAATTCTGATTATTACCTGTTCCTGTCCGTTGTGTGGGTACCGGTTTTCTGATGTCCAGTCCCTGACTTCTCATGAACCGGTCAGGCTTGAATTCAACGTAACATCAGAGGATGATCTCATGGTCCGGGTTGTCCGCAGTACCCAGGGAGAGATTCGGATCCCGGAACTCGGTGTCGAGATCTCACCGGGCCCTGCCTGTGAAGGGTTTGTCTCCAACGTGGAGGGAATCCTCATGCGGATCGACAAAGTTCTTGATGGGGCACTCATTGACGGGGATGATGAGCAGCGCAGAAACGCCATGGATCTCAAAGAGAAGATCAACCAGGTCCGAAACGGGACATTTCCAATAACCCTGATTATCATCGATCCGATGGGCAACTCTCTGATTGATTCAGATCAGGTAAAAAAAGAGTTCTATGAGATCTGCGACGACGCACTCTGAATAGTGAACCGGTTATCTGATCTCTTTTCCTTTCAGGAACACACCTGGTTCCCTGGTTACTCTGCCGACAACTTCTGCATCAAAAAACACGGATTTGACCGCAGAAACTCCGGACTCAGGTACGATGCATACATACCCCATCCCCATGTTAAAGGTCCGGTACATCTCACTATCAGATATCCTGCCTTTCTCCTGAATCCAGCGGTAGATCTCCTGCGGGGGAAGCGGAGTATCTATCGAAAACCCATATCCGGAGAGGCGGGTGAGATTGAGGAGTCCACCACCGGTGATATGACACATGCCATGAACCGGTGTCATTGCCGTGAGCCGCAACACCTCAGCATAGATACGGGTAGGTGTCAGAAGGATTTCTCCGATAGTCCTGCCATCGCTGAGCTGCTCGCCATAGGAGCCATGCTCATTGACCATCCGGCGGGCAAGTGTCAGGCCGTTACTGTGAATTCCTGATGAGGGAATTCCGACGATCAGGTCACCGGGTGCCACCTGCTCACCATTGATCACCTTGGTCTTCTCCTGGATGCCAAGACAGGCACCGGCAAGGTCAAGACCCTGCACAAGCCCTTTCAGGGTTGCAGTCTCTCCTCCGACGATGGAGATGTTGGATTGACGGGCACCCTCGTTCAGACCGATCCCGATCTGTTTCATCTGCTCAAGTGAGAGGGCATTTGTAGCGACATAATCGACAAAGGCCACCGGCTCAAGGTTCATGACATAAAGATCGTTGACATTCATCGCAATGCAGTCAATCCCGACCGTGGACCAGTCTTTCAGTTCATCTGCAATGAGCATCTTGGTGCCGACCCCGTCAACGGCAAGCGCCAGCACATGAGAACCAAAGGAGATGAAACCGGCAAAATGACCGATGTCAGATGCCATCTGAAATTCTCCTTCCCTGCGATACGTGAGTTGTGAGACCAGGGCCTTTACTGCCTGCGCCTCAAGATCAATATCCACTCCTGCTTCGCGGTATGCATCTTTTTGATTCTGGTTCTCGGTCATCAGCACTCCTCACACTTGTTCGACAGGGCAAACTCATTATGAAGGACCGTGACTGCCCGCGGTCCATCTTCCTGTTTTACCACAAACGAGATGTTCACTTCAGAAGAGCCCTGGGAGATCATCATCACGTTGATCCCGGCTTTCCCAAGGGCAGCAAAAGTCCGCCCTGCAGTTCCTGCCATTCCAGCCATCCCTGATCCAACTACCGCAACCGCACAGACATCCTCATTTGCGATGATCTCCCTGAACACGCACCGTTCTTTAAGCGGCTGCAGGGCATCTATCGCGGTCTGAACCTGCCGCTCCTCGATGATAAGAGAGATATTTGCTTCAGAAGAACCTTGGGAGATCATCATCACGTTGATCTGCTGCTCAGCAAGTATCGAGAAGATGTGTTTCGCTACCCCGGGTCGTCCGATCATCTGGGCACCGGTGATCGTGATGGCGGCAACCTTATCGATGAACGTAATCGCCTTGACCACCCGGGTTTCACGTCGTTCACCCTTCTCGATGCAGGTGCCGGGATAAGCAGGATTGAACGTATTTTTCACCCATACCGGGATATTCTTCTGCATTGCCGGCTCAATGGAACGGGAGTGCATAACTTTGGCACCAAAGAAGGAGAGTTCCATCACCTCAATATAGGAAATTTGGGGGATGACACGCGCTTCCCTGACCAGCCTGGGATCGGTGGTCATGATACCATCAACATCAGTCCAGATCCAGATCTCATCCACCATAAGGGCTGCACCAAGGATTGCGGCAGTGTAATCTGAACCGCTCCGTCCGAGGGTGGTGACCACTCCCTTTTCAGTACAGCCCATAAATCCCATGACTACCGGGACCGAGGTTGCCATGAGTGGTTCGAGTCTGGAGCGGATCCTGGCTTCTCCAGCAGGCAGCGCAATAGCATCACCATGGTTTCCGGTGGTAAGGATACCTGCCTCACATCCGTCAAGAGCAAGGGAAGACACTCCCCGCTGCCTGAGCGCGGCACTGATCACCGGTGCATTCAGCCGCTCACCAAACGAGATCACATAATCACGGGAACGGGAAGTGAGTTCCCGCAGGTGAAAGACAGCATGGAGAAAGTCACGAAGGCTCTCGATCCTCCTGGTGATGATCTCACTGGTTTCAGAAAAATAATCAGGAGCGACCTCCTGAAGAGTGGTCAGGTGAGTAGTGGTAAGATATTCAACAAGGGCACTCACTGCAGTGGTATCCCGTGCACTGACCATCATTTCTGCAGTCTCAATAATCCGATCAGTCACACCGCGCTGAGCCGAGACCACCACGACCATTCTGTCCCCTTGTGTCAGCTGGCTCGTGATAATATCCATGGTCTTGCCGACAGCATCAGCATTCTGGACAGAAGTCCCCCCAAATTTCATTATGAGCTTCATTGCGCCGCTACTCTCATACTAAGTACTTTTTATCTCATTTTAGGATGCACCCTACTAATAAGATGAAGGTCAGGGAGATCATCAGTTCCCATGTTCTGGTAATAGGGAGCGGTGGCGCCGGAGTCAGGGCTGCTATCGAGGCTTCAGCACACGGAGATTGTACACTGGTCTCTAAAACCATAGCCGGAAAGGGTGGGTGTACCATCATGGCAGAGGGGGGGTATAATGCAGTCCTGAATTGCAATGATGCCACTGATGATCACTATGTAGACACCATGAAAGGTGGAGCATTTCTCAACAATCCGGATCTGGTCAGAACCCTGGTCAGCGAATCACCGGATCGGATCAGGGATCTCATATCCTGGGGCGCCGTGTTCGATGTCACCGGTGAGTGTGCCCTTTCACAACGCCCCTTTGGTGGTCAGTGCTTTCCACGAACCTGCTTTGCCGGGGACCGCACCGGGCATGAGATGATGGTAACCCTGATGGATCGTCTGGCTGCATCATCAGTCAGGATCTGCCATGAAGTGACAATCGTCTCTCTGCTCAGTGAAAACGGAAGGGTGATCGGTGCAGCCGGTCTGGAACGCGATGGCGGACTCATCGTATTTCTTGCAGATGCAGTGGTGCTCGCAACCGGCGGGGGGACCCGGGTGTATGATATCTCCACCAACTCAACCAGCGGAACCGGTGACGGATTCGCAATGGGATACCGGGCAGGGGCTGAACTCATCGATATGGAGCAGATTCAGTTTCATCCCACCGGAGCGGTGTATCCCTGGGACGCCCGGGGACGTCTGGTCACTGAAGCGGTCAGAGGAGAAGGCGGGGTGCTGAAAAATGCACTCGGTGAGCGGTTCATGACCCGGTATGATCCCCAGAGGATGGAACTTTCAACCCGTGACGTGGTATCCAGGGCAGCAGCGACCGAGATTCGTGAAGGCAGGGGAACCCCTCATGGAGGCGTCTGGTTGGATATCTCACACCGATCTCCTGAGGAGATAGAGACGCGGTTGCCGACCATGCTTGAGCAGTTCCTCATGTTCGGTGTTGACATCAGAACAGAACCTATGGAGGTTGCTCCTACTGCACATCATATAATGGGAGGACTGTTGATTGACACCGAATGCAGGACAACGATGCCAGGACTTTTCGCATGCGGTGAGGTCGCAGGAGGTGTCCATGGGGCAAACCGCCTCGGGGGCAATGCCCTCGCAGAGACGCAGGTCTTTGGACGCCGTGCCGGACTCTTTGCCGGAAAAGAACCGGTTCAGGAGAGAAGACTGAACGATGCGGTGATTCAGCCGGTGATCCGGTCTCTGGAATTGTTTGGTGAAGGGGACACTCCTGCCTATTCGGTGAGAGCACATCTTCAGGAGGCAATGTGGAGCGGGGCAGGAATATACAGGAACCGTGAAGA
>NZ_JAJRBM010000250.1 GCF_028679455.1 Methanospirillum sp.
ATATCAACAGCATAGGTTTTTTCCAGTGCCAAAGCAGCTTGTGGACTCATCGTCCAGTCTCCACCTGAATTTGTTACCTGCTCACTCGAAACAGTTCTCTCTTCAGCAGTTACCACTGATCCCATACAAAGAATCAGGAAAATAATTCCCACGATTTTACATTTCATATAATCTCTTCCGAGCCAAATGGAGTTTTTATCTTCAACACCATCCAGTTTTCATTCCTATGACAAGAATATCTCTTTTTTATCATAAAAAGTAAATCATTTTCATCATTCATTTAACCCAACGTTATCTGTTTCGGGATATTACATGAGAATACTGCAAACGATTTTTTATCCATACAGGTTATTCTGAACTATGAGGGGTATTTGTCAGGGTTTGAATAGTACATATAAATACACCGATATCATTCGTGTCTCCCATCTCCAGAAATGGACTGGTGCTTAAACAGCGGCGGTATCTGTAATGGTGATGCGATCGCCTGGAAGGATCCAGGTGATCACTTCGAGATGTGTGAGATCTGTTATTCGCATCTCTGCGAGTCATCCGAGGTGACGATATGATCACCCCGCTGGTCGTGGACCGTTCTCCGGTCTTCAGGAATATCTACTGCCCGTGCACGCTCGGGAAATGTCCGTTACACCGGTGGCAGATGAACTGCCTGGCCTGTGACCGGTATTCCCGGGTGCGGCGACTGGCGTATGGAGGATCAGCATGAGACTATCCCGAAGACCCACCATTGAGGCCTGTTTTACGAAAGGATGTCCTCATCTGAAGTTCGTGCAGTGTTCGGTCCGGAGGAACCGGATCTGTGATCTGACCGGGAAGGGTATCGGGTATCTCCGGGTCTGCCTGCAGGAGGAGGCCTGTGCAGCGACGTGATGCGGGTCGGCTGGTCAGGAGTGAATACCAGGTCTTCCAGCATCGGAAGAACTCCCGGGCGTATTATCACCAGAACCGGGAGAAGATCCTGCAGAGGAGGAGAGAAAAGAAATTTATGAGTTTATGCAGACCGGAGGCTGCAAAGGCCTGACCTGGAGGGGTTCTTCCCCTCCGGAGGTGTGTCGTGGGAAATTTTGCGGTAGTTCGCGAGCGTTCGTCCCGCTCGCTGGAGAAGGTCGGCCGGTTCCGGGTGGAGGGAGATAAGGTTGTGATATACTGGACGGGATTGGATCGTTTCAGATCGGGAGAGCCCAGGTGATCCCGGTTCTTTCCGGTTGGGAGAGGAAGTGATCCGGGACCGGGATGGGGGAGCCTTTCCGGGAGTGGGAGAGGAGTGAAGATGGTGATCAATGGGAGGTTGTATGTGGCTCCGGTCCGAAGGGTGAAGCGGGTACTGGAGGGGAAGGAGAAGAAAGGGGCTGTGTTTAGGGTAAAGAATTATTGTTAAAAGAATATGGCTATGAGAATTAAACCATTATTTATTTTGAGAAATTTTCAAATATATTGTTTCCATTTTATTCCAAAATTCGGTAGAATATTTATCTTGGTCCGATTCAGACAAATTGCATCGATGCTCTTGACTATCAATAACTTCCCAGGCATTAACAATTTTAATTTGAGGCATACTGGGTTTGCTTTTAAAAAATAAATCAACGGAAAATTTAATCGGAATTTTAGTATGGGCGTATTTTAATGTCACACCTGAAAAATAATATCCATTTTTTTCAAATTTTTTTACTACTTCGTTATTTCTTAAATTGTTACCTCTTAATAGGGCTTCTGTTATTCCATTAAGATCTGCATCAGATATGTCATCATCATCCTCATCTTCATCATCACAATCTCCTTTTCTAATTCTAATAGCATATACATCTTCAAGGATTAAATTAGGATAATTATTTGTCGAATAACAGGGTAGGGATTACTCCCTTCCCCGGTCGAATAGGGAGAGAAAAGTTACCTGCCTCCCCCCTTCATGGAACGCACCTTGCGACTTTCACCGCAGTACGCTCGAGCGTTTCACACCCTTTAAGTATCGGGTAGCTCAAAAATCGGAAACTGGAAAAGAGTCATCTGCGGGAATTTATCTTCCCATTCGTATCCCAAAATTCTCTGCCTAAAGTACTCTTGGTCAAGGTAAGGATTTTTCTCGAGTATAACCATTCGATAGTGGACAGTTGGGATGTATGATAGAGAGATGAGTCTGGAGATTTTAGTCTCAAATATCCAATCTCTTTTTCCATCACGATGCCAGTAACGGTTTTTTAACCATTGCTTTGACTTATCTGGATGTCTTCTCTTGGCCCAACTATAGAGTTGGTTCCAGAGAATATGATCCTGTCTCGTGAAGATACGTTTGGATACCATATATCTGTGATAATTCGCCCATCCTTGAATTATTGGATTTATTCTTTGGATGAGGTTATCTTGAGTCCATGCTCTCGCCTCTCTAATCAGTGCGCCCACTTTGTCGTTGATTCGTTTGATTGACTCTTTGGAGGGTTTCACAAGAAGTTTCCCGTGTAATTTCCGAAATGTCCACCCCAAAAAATGGAATCCTTCCTTTATGTGGGTTATCTTCGTCTTCTCTTCAGATAGTTCCAGACCCCTTGCTTTGAGGAAGTTAGTCAGCATATCTTTGATTTTCACCGCAATCTCATATGCGTCTGCGGTTATAATCAGGTCATCTGCGTACCGGGTGAGATTCACCTTCCTCTTATTACATTTAGGTTTGTAAACTCTTCCTCTAGGACATGTCCAGAATTCCTCTGCTAACATCTTTTCGATGCCATCCAGAGTCATATTAGCGAGAATCGGTGAGATTACGCCACCTTGGGGAGTACCTCTATCAGAGGAGAACAGATGTCTGTTGAAAACAAAACCTGCTTTGAGAAATTGCTTCAGGATTGATTTATCCATCGGTATATTCTCTATCAGCCACTCATGGGATATGTTGTCAAAGCAGCCTTTTATGTCTGCTTCCAGTATCCATTCTGCAGAGTATTCGTTATGAAGGGTGTTATATGCATAGTCGCATGCATCATGAGCACTTCGGAATTTGCGGAATCCAAACGAAGTGGAATCTGCAAGGGTTTCAGCCACTGGGCTGAGCGCCATCGCATATAACGCCTGCATTGCTCTGTCATACATACTCGGAATTGATAAGGGTCGTTTCGTACTTTTCCCTGGTTTGGGTATGTAAATCCTTCTGAGTGGTTTTGCTTTGTACCTTTTATCTGTCAGAGAGAGAACGGCTTTCATCCTGGCTGCTGGGGTTATCCAGATTTCGCCATCGACACCAGCTGTTCTTTTCCCTCTATTTTGGGTGACAGTTCTCACTGCTAATGCTTTCGCAAAGAACGAATGCGTCAATAGATATTGAAGTCGTGTAACTAGATTCCATCTTCCTTCTTTGGTCGCTTTTGCAATTCTAACCTGTAGCCCATTAATACTGGTTTCTGCCTCCTTCCAGTTGATTCTTTCCCACTGGGTTTGGAGGTTGCCGTTCGCAAGGTTCTCACAGTTACGTGTCGTTGAATCTCTTGCGTTCATAGGTTTACCTTCAGTTTTGCCGTGTTACGCTAGCATCAAGTCTGCACACTTTCATGTCAGGGCAAATTTTGAACCCTTATATCGTTCATTACAAACGACCATTCGCTTGATGATGCATCCTTTAACCGCTACGCCTTCGGTCCGTCTCGCGACTTCCTACCTCAAATGAGGAACGTATCGGTCTTACCATGTTCCGGATTATGGATAATTTTGAGACATTAGGAACTTCTTCGTAGACCGGGAATGCTTCGTCCTTTCGATTCAATGTAGAAGAAGCCATTGTATCCTGATTCCTTGCCTTTTGGCTCAAGTGTCGTCAGCTCATTTCACTTGTTGGTTCTCACGATCCTTCATTCAGAAGTTCAGCTTGCGCTTTTCCATAGTCTCTTACCCTAACAGTTTGTCAGAATTGAGCTTTCTAAGTTTACCATATTGTTCCAGAGGCTTCGCACCCTTCTGTTACCAAAAGCGCACGCTCTGGTAGGGTTACCCCGAAAGGATGGGGCAGCTTTACGCAATCCATAATCCTACCTCATG
>NZ_JAJRBM010000251.1 GCF_028679455.1 Methanospirillum sp.
ACTCCGTGCGGTAATTGCTGACCGGATCCACATTTCGAAGCGGGGAACAGCATTTGGCATATTCAATACGGTCTATGGTGCAGGGTTCTTTATAGGCGGAGTACTGGTTGGATGGGCGTATGAGAATTATCAGGAGATGGCACCGATTGTTCCGGCCTTCGTCTCGGTCCTGGCATGCGGAGTCTTCTTCATGATAAAACGGGATATTGGATAGAAACGGGATAACGTTTGTTCATCAGTTTACTCATCCGGAATATGAACTAGTACATACCAGAGATCAGGTGCTGATAGACTAGCTGAAACTGAAGCAATAGCGAATACATCGTTACCAGAGAAACTGGACAGAGTATCTGACAAAACGTTACACTCAAAAAAGGGGAATTACATTCCCATGCCAGGTGGCATACCGCCCATGCCTTCCATCCCTTCCATTCCACCGGGTGGCATTGGAGGTGCAGCTGATTTTGCAGAGGCAATAACATCGTCGATCCTGAGAATCATCCCGGCTGCTTCGGTTGCACTCTTGATCGCCTGGGTTTTGACACGGAGCGGTTCGATAACTCCCTGCTTAGACATATCAACAGCGGTTCCCTCAAAGACATTCAGGCCGACATTCTTCTGACCCTTCTCATGAGCAGCCCGGAGAGCAACAAGCATATCGATAGGATCAAGCCCGGCATTCTCGGCAAGAGTCCTGGGGATGATCTCTAACGCTGCTGCAAACGCTTCTATCGCGAGTTGGACCCGTCCGCCCACCGTCGCAGCATAATCCTTGAGCCTGAGCGAGAGTTCAACTTCAGGGGCTCCGCCTCCGGCGACATACTTCTTATCTTCAAGCACAACCGAGACGACCCGGATCGCGTCCTCAAGAGCACGGTCAAGTTCATCAACCACATGTTCGGTGCCACCGCGGAGGATAACTGAGATCGCTTTTGGATTTTTACACTGTTCAACAAAGATCATCTCTTCGCCGGATACTTTCCGTTCCTCAACCAACCCGGCATATCCAAGTTCTTTGGGTGAAACTGCATCAATGCTGGAGACGACCGGAGCACCGGTTGCCCGTGCCAGTTTGTCCATGTCGCTCTTTTTTACCCGCCTTACTGCAAGAATTCCGGCTTTAGCCAGATAGTGCTGGGCAATATCATCGATAGCCTTCTGGGAGATGACAACCGTGGCACCGGCCTTGATGATCTTATCCACCATCCCCTTGAGGATCCGTTCTTCCTCATTCAGAAATGCCTGCAGTTGGTCAGGCCGGGTGATGGTGATCTCAGCTGATACTTCAGTCTTTGTGTACTCGACTGAAACGTTCAGAAGCAGAATCTTCGCCTTGCTGACAGTTGTCGGCATTCCTGGGTGAACACGTTCCTTCTCAAGAACAATCCCGCGGATTATCTCGGATGATTCAATAGAACCACCGACTCTTTTCTCTATCTTGATATTATCGGGATTCACGGTTCCATCAGGATCTGCTACCATAACTACTGCTTTGGCAACTAGGTCACAGAGGACATCTCTGGCTTTTTCTGCACCCTTCCCGGTCATTGCCGTATCTGCAATCTTTTTAAAGATCTTTTCATCATTAGCTCTGACCGGAATAGCAAGTTTTTGAATTATCTCCTGGGCTTTTTCTGCAGCCATCCGATATCCCTGCACAATAACCGTCGGGTGGACGCTCTGTTCAAGCAACCCTTCTGCACGTTTGAGGAGTTCTCCGGCAAGAACAACAGCAGTTGTCGTCCCGTCGCCAACCTCATCATCCTGCGTTTTGGCTACCTCTACCATCATCTTTGCAGCAGGATGTTCGATATCCATCTCTTTGAGGATGGTAACCCCGTCATTGGTGATGACTACATCACCGATAGAATCGACAAGCATCTTGTCCATCCCTTTGGGTCCGAGTGTGCTCCGTACTGCATTTGAGACCGCTTTGGCAGCGGTGAGGTTCATAATCTGTGCATCACGGCCACGATTTCGTGTGGTTCCCTGAGAGAGTATATAAACTGGTTGTCCACCTAGTTGAGTTGACATTCCTTGATCACTTCGATATAGAAAGAGTTGTTTTGAGGGACTATAAAACAAGTTGTATTAGTTGTACCCTACGGGACTCTCTCCCGGAAACGAAGAAAGTTCCCATTCATACCTGAACATATGCAGTGATTGCATCATCACGGGAGATTTTCCCTAATTATCCTCCCAGACTACTAAAACGTGAATGAAGGTTTTCAAACCCGGATATCATTACAGACTTCCGATCTTCTGCTCCAGGTAGGTAACACCGTCCTCTACTTCTTTCATAGTTCTCCCTCCGGTGAGAATCACTTTACCGGATGAGAAGATGAGGGCGACAATTTTTGAGTCAGGGATACGGTATACCAGTCCCGGAAACTGTTCTGGTTCATACTCGATAGTTTCCAGACTCAGAGCCACAACCATCTTATTCAGGTTGATCTTATTGCCCGTGTCATACGAGCAGACCATATTGGTTATTGCAACAGTCGGGGTATCCAGACAGAGAACTCCGACCTCTTTCATCTTCTTCAGGAGAATCTCCATACCCCGGGCGAGATCCGCATGGTTCTTTACTCCGGTTATTACCACCTTTCCGGAAGCAAATACGAGAACCGCAATTTTTGGATCGGTAATCCGGTATACAGCACCAGGAAAGCGCTTTTTATTGAGTTCACAGTTGTCAATAGTTGTGGATAC
>NZ_JAJRBM010000252.1 GCF_028679455.1 Methanospirillum sp.
CAGATCCCTTGCCATCTGCCCGATATTGAAACGGAGAAGACTGGTAGGTATGCTTATTCTCGAGGAGCATGACCGGTTTCGTGAATGGATTGTGCCTGAATGTGAAGTCCTGAGAATAGCCGGCGCCCTGATTGGGGCAACATTCGAGCGGATGGAGAATGATTTCATTAGTCAGCAGTACACCCTGCAGCTTGCTGAAAAATCTCATGAACTCGCACTCAAAAACATAGATCTCCAGGAAAGGTCGGCATATATCGAAAATCTGCTGGAACGAAAGAAGGAGATGACCATTCAGATAGGCCATGATCTCAGAACCCCCTTAACCCCGATCATCGGGCTTATCCCCCTCATATTAAAAACCGAGAAAAATCCGGAGAACCGTGAGATGCTGATCCGTATTGAACAGGGTGCATCACGGATACGGTTACTGCTTGACAAGATCCTGACCCTGCAACAGATGGATACCGTACAGCCTGATGAGAAAAACGGTTGTACTGACCTTGGTTCACTGGTACAGATGGTGATCACCCGGTACCAGGATCAGGTTACACAAAAAGAGATCACGGTGACCACCGAAGTTCCCGGATCCCTTTATGCCAGTATTCCTGACAAAAGTCTGTTTCTCGTGATAGAAGAACTCATGAGAAATGCAATCAGGTATTCAGACCCGGGTGGAGCAATCAGTGTATCAGGAGGGTATGAAGCAAACTTAATCTGGCTCTGCATCAGCGATACCGGAATCGGTCTGACCAAAACAGATAAAGAACGTGTTTTAGACTATTTTTATAAGTCAGATCTCTCCCGGCACGAGATTGATACCCATGGCCTGGGACTCCCTATTGTACAGCATATTCTGGAGAAGTACCAGGGAACCATATCCATGGAGAGTGAAGGGAGAGGAACCGGATCACGGTTCTGTATTACGCTCCCGGTAGCCGGAGATCCCGGACATGAAGTGTCA
The DNA here is from genome assembly GCF_028679455.1 of Methanospirillum sp. Lineage (GTDB taxonomy): Archaea > Halobacteriota > Methanomicrobia > Methanomicrobiales > Methanospirillaceae > Methanospirillum. The sequence goes on from NZ_JAJRBM010000252.1 coordinate 962, forward strand.
GGGAAGAATGAAGCCGGCGGTATATCCGAGTAAAGATCAGGGATTTACCAGATTACCGGCCGCTCTTCAGGGGAACGATACAGGGCGTTATCCGGGCCGATTGCAGGGAACGCTGCATAAAATTCGGGAATATTGAATGGTGCTCCGTTGGCCCTGAACTTTGCCCAGGGGTGGGGATCGGTATATACCTGAGTGCGGAGGTACTCGTCACGGGCTGATCCTGCCCATACATGAGCAAATGAGAGGAATACCCGCTGGGCAGGAGTAATATTTAGAGAATCAGGTTGATCCATACTATCCTGGCCGTTCTCCTTCCATGCATGGTACGACAGAGTTACCCCTCCAAAGTCTGCAATATTTTCTCCAAGCGTCTGATTTCCGTTTACAAATACTCCGGGAACCACTTCAAAATCGTTGTACTGGGTGACCAGCAGATCAGCCTGGGTTTTAAACCGGACCGAGTCGTTCGCGGTCCACCAGTCACGGATATTGCCGTTCTTGTCATACTGCCGACCCGCATCGTCAAATCCATGAGTCATCTCGTGACCAATTACTGAACCGATTCCTCCATAATTGACCGAGTCTTCAGCTCCGGGAGAGAAGAACGGGGGCTGTAAAATTGCAGCAGGGAAGACGATCTCGTTGAGAGTGGGGTTGTAATAGGCATTCACGGTCTGGGGAGACATGACCCACAAGGTCCGGTCAACCGGTTTTCCGATTCTGGCAAGCCCTGATGACCCATAAATCATAATATAACGGTTTGTATCCAGGACATTGCTCACATAGGTATCTGTCAGATTAAGCCCGTTATAATCGAGCCATGAGTCCTGGTACCCGATCTTTTCAACCATAGCATCGAGTTTTTCGACGGCTGCCGTTCTGGTAGAGGCATCCATCCAGGTCAGGTTAGCGATTCGTTCCCGGAGGGTGGATCTGATCGCATGTGAGAGGGAACTGGCTTTTTCTTTTGCTGATGCATTGAAATACGCCTCAACATACCGTTTGCCAACTGCATCAGAAAGTCCGGTGTCCACCGTGTCAAGAACCCGTTTCCACCTTGGTTCCGGAGTTTCTGCGCCGTTCAGGATATGGCTGTAGAAGTTGAAATTCTCATCATCAAATGGTTCGGCAAGGTAAGAAGCGAGTGAGTCAACAAGTTTGTACTTGAGAAAAATCTTCCAGTCTTCAAGCGGTACAGTGGTGAGCATCTGGTTGATCTGACTCACTGCAGTGAGTTGATAGAGATCAACCAGTTCAGATCTGCCTGAACCGTTGATGGCTGCCAGTTGATCCCAGCCAATTTCAGGGTACTGCGATTTCAGGTCGCTCAGGGTCAGAATGTGGGTGGTGTTGATCGGATCCCGGTTCTCAACGGTGGTGTAATGCGATGCAGCGATCTCCTCTTCGATATCGTATATGGTTCTGGCATACCGGTCTGCATCTGCTTCACTCGCATTCATCAGCAGGAATACCGTCTTGATATGCTCCCGGTAGGCATCCTGGATCTCTTTACTTTCGGTATCGTTGCGGAAATAGTAATCGCGGTCAGGGAGCCCGATTCCTCCCTGGGATACATGTGCAATAACCCAGGTTGAGTTGGTGGGATCCTGGTCAGCGTAATAGAAAAAGAACGGAAATATTCCTTCTGCAACAAGATCTGCCGAGCAATTACGGAGATCGTCAGGGGTCTGTATGGCATCTATCCTGGCAAGTTCACCGGCCAGCGGGCTGATTCCCTGGCTATTGATAGTATCGGTATCCATACCGCTAGCGTAAAATCTGCCGATCAGACTCTCTTCTCCTGCTGCATACCGTTTTGACTCCTCGTCGACAATGCTACGAAGATTATCTTTTGTTTTATCCCTGACCTCGGTCATCGCGACATATGAACTCTTGTTTGCCGGAATCGGATGATTCGTTATCCAGACATTGTTCACATATCCAAAGAGATCATCTCCCGGATTCACCCCGTTATCAAGGGTAAAAGGGCCTGATACTACGGTGGTATTACCGAGGACCGGTATGATCATTGCAGAGAGGAGAATTGTTCCGAATAGTAACCAGATTTTTGTCACGCGTATACTCCTGACCTATGGTGATTACAAGTACTGATTACACCTGGTATCGGTCAGAAGATTAAATAGATGGATTTGTTCTTTTCATTCACTCAACCCCTGAAGAGGGGAGACTGGAAAAACCGGGACCAGATCTGATACGATCTTTTGATACGATATTCTGATATGATATTCTGTTCCGATCACCAGATAACCGGCCGCTCTTCAGGAGGCCGATAGAGGGCATTATCCGGCCCGATGGCAGGGAATGATTCGTAGAATTCTGGCATGTTGGACGAGGGGCCGTTAGCCCTGAACTTTGCCCAGGGATGGGGATCAGTATATGCTTCAGAACGGAGGTACTCATCTCTCGCAGATCCTGCCCAACTGCTTGCATATGAGATAAAAAATCGCTGGGCAGGGGTGATATTTGCAGAGTCAGGAAGATTCGTGACATCTCTCCCATGCTCTTTCCAGGCATGATATGCCAGGATCAGACCGCCAAAGTCTGCAATGTTCTCTCCAAGAGTCTGATTACCATTCCCATAGACCCCGGGTACCACCTCAAACTGGTTGTACTGGTCAATCAGGATACTGGTCTGGTTTGCAAACCGGGCCGAGTCGTTTGCAGTCCACCAGTCACGGAGGTTGCCATCCTTGTCATACAACCGACCTTTATCTTCAAACCCGTGGATCAGTTCGTGACCAATCGTAGCCCCGATACCCCCGTAATTGATCGAGTCGTCTCCCCCGGGATAGAAGAACGGAGGCTGGAGAATTGCGGCAGGAAAGACCATCTCATTGAGGGTCGGGTTATAATAGGCATTCACGGTCTGGGGAGACATGACCCACATCCCCCGGTCAACGGGTTTGCCGATCTTTTCAAGTCCTACCGGCCCATGAATTGTGTTATATCTGTTGATTTCCAGGACATTACTGACGTAACTATCTGTCAGGTTCAGCCCGGAGTAGTCCAGCCAGGTGTCAGGGTATCCAATCTTCTCCACGGTAGCGTCGAGTTTTTCCAGAGCGGCATTCTTTGTCGCCTCTTCCATCCAGGTCAGGTTTGCAATCCGTTCGTGAAGAACTGACTTGATCGCATGTGAGATTGTTCTGGCCTCCTCTCGTGCTGATGCATTGAAATACGCGTCAACATACCGTTTCCCGACCTCATCAGAGAGTCCGGTGTTTACGGTAAAGAGAACCCGTTTCCATCTGGGTTCAGGGATTTGCACCCCGTCCAGAGTATGGCTGTAAAAGTTGAAGTTCTCCTCATCAAACGGTGTAGAAAGGAAGGAAGAGAGCGAATCAACGAGTCTGAACTTGAGAAAGACTTTCCAGTCATCCAGAGGTACTGTGGTAAGCATCTGGTTGATCCGGTTCACCGCGGTGAGTTGATGGAGATCAATCTGTTCAGATCTGCCAGAACCGTTAATCGTTGCCAGTTGATCCCAGCCAATAGCAGGATACCGGGACTTCAGATCATCCCAGGTCAGGATATGAGTTGTGTTGACGGGATCCCGGTTCTCAACCGTGGTGTAATGCGATGCAGCGATCTCCTCTTCGATCCCGTACACGATTCCGGCATACCGATCTGCATCAGCCTCACTCGCATTCATCAGCAGGAATACTGTTTTGACATGCTCCCGGTAGGCATCCCGGATCTCTTTGCTCGTGGTATCGTTGCGGAAATAATAATCCCGGTCTGGAAGACCGATTCCTCCCTGCACCACATGAGGGATGACCCAGGTTGAGTTGGTGGGATCCTGGTCTGCATAATAGATGAAGAACGGAGGTATTCCTTCTGCAACAAGATCTGCCGAGATATTGCCGAGATCATCAGGGGTTTGTATCGCATCGATCCTGGCGAGTTCACCGGCAAGCGGGCTGATTCCCTGACTATTGATGGTATCGGTATCCATGCCACTTGCATAAAACCTGCCGATCAGGCTCTCTTCTCCTGCTGCATTCTGCGTTGATTCCTGTTCAAACAGAGTATGCAGGTTATTCAGGGTATGTTCATCCAACGCGGAGTAGATCAGGTAGGAACTCTTATTTGCCGGAACCGGATGCTCAGATATCCAGACATTGTTCACATATCCGAAGAGATCATCTCCCGGGTTTACTCCCGCATCAAGGGTGAACGGACATGAAATAACGGTGGTATTTCCCGGAACCGGAGCGGTTACCCAGCACAAAAGAACAATCCAAACCAATAGTGATGATATTTTCATATGCACCCGTTATCATACGTGATGACAATTTGCAGAAGAGGTGTAGGATGCCGGCGATTAAAGGTATTGACCTGACATGGAAAATTAGTCGATATCTCTGATAACGTGACCAATGAGAAGATCCTGAACGATGATGAGAAGGGAACTTCCCATCAATAACCAGATAGAGAACGCAAGGATTATTTGCGTAATCTATGAGAGGTTGGCAACAAATCCGAAATCTTTTGCTTTTCCGGTTGCTTTCTGAGATTCTTCAGTTTGTCCGAGAGCATTGAGTGCATCAGCTTTCCCTGCCCATGCTGCTCCATTCTTGGGATCAAGCAGGATAGCCTGGTTAAATACCATCAGTGCCTGATCATATTTTTTCAGTTCTGCGAATACCTTTCCTTTCCCAACCCATGCACCTGCATAGTTCGGATCGGTAAGAGCTGCAGCATCGTATGCCGCAAGTGCCTCATCATGCTTTCCCAGTTTATCAAGAGCCTCACCTTTCACGGCATATGCCTGGGCAGAAGCCTTTGTCTTTATTGAAGCATCAAGTGCATCTATCGCTTTATCATACATTCCCATCTGGGTAAGAGCATTCCCTTTCCAGAGAAGGTCATCTGCCGAATCGGCCTGTACTCCTGCAATCAACACCACACCCGCAAGTGCTACTAGCATGAGAACTGAATAAAATCTCATATCATGGAATTCGCCTGTATGGAGAAAAGATTTCTCCTATTTTTGAGTCAGGTATGAAGAACGCTGAGATCTCTGATATCAAGAAAATGGCCATATAACAGACTTTGATTAATAATCAGGGTGTATTGGCTGGATCGCTACCAGGGAGTCATCATTGTATCGCATGACGGTAGCGGTTGTTTTTCCAGATATCAGGATAACAGAGGGCCGGAGGAGAAACCGGAACTCAGGTGGACGAGGAGAACAGTAGGATTATCAGATAACAACCCGATACAGACATATTATGAAACGCGTTCTTATCAATTATCTGGTAGACATCGGACTGCTTATTACTGCACTTATCTGTTGTATAACCGGCCTTCTCAAATGGAAAGAACTGCAGTCCATACTAGGGATCGCCGGACCCGGGCCATCAGCTATGGGGAGGGGCAATTTTTCTGAACTTGCCCAGAACGGCGGGATGCATGGCCCTGATGGAATTATGAGCCTTCTCACCCCGGTTCATGAGTGGGCCGGAGTTGTGGTGATTCTCCTTGCCCTGATACACCTGATTCTCCACCGTAAATGGCTGGCTGAGATGACCCGGAACCTCCTCTCCGGGAAAATATAACCCGGGTTCAGGTCACCAGAGTATAAGCCGGATACCGTGCCGGGTCAGAACCTTTGATGATTATTCCCAGATGATTGGTTATCACTCGGGACTCATCAGATCCAGGTACCCCTTCATAATCATGCCATCGGGAGAGGAACTCGGTGACCGGGATAACTCCCCGGCTCCCGAGAAGCGAAGGGTCCTCAAGATAGACATTGCTGCCATCTACACCGATGACCACCATGTAATGCCCATCTTCCCAGACCTGTTCCCAGGAATCAGGGGTATGGACTACCCAGTCACCGTTCTCGTCATACTCCCCGTTCCAGGCCTGTACGTCAACGATGACCGGGATCTTTTTCTGAACATATGATTTCAGGTCATCAATGGTCATATTCTCTGATATGAATGCATTAAGGCCGAAGGAGGAAGCCCCGACAACGATGTTTCCGGGCGGGGTTCCTGCATCAGGAGTACTTTTCAGCAGTTCTATCAGATCTCCTTCTCTGGTGTCGATTCCCCAATACGCAAGGACTGCCTGAAGGGAAGAAGCACCGCAGCTAAACCCGGTGCTTTGCCTGACATCAGGGACAGTCCCCAGGATCACGGTACCGGGATCAGGCGAGATGATATTACCGTCTGCACAGAGGGCAGGAGTCAGAAAGCAGATACAGAGTCCAAAGAACAGGAGTCTGAGATCCATATGACTTCTTAGGTCCGCTTCTTCATAAACTCAGGTAACAGACACCGACATCCCTGCAAGAGTTATCCAAAGCCGGGTATGAACCTGATTTTAGGAGATCCGGCATTTCATTGAGGTGATCAAAATGAGGAGTTAAAGGGAAAAAAGAGAACATGAGAAATTGATGCCGTGACTGGTTATTCCACAGGACTTCTACGACCAGGCACCTTCACCAGTATGAAAAGAATTCCAGCAACCAGCAGAATTACCGGGAAGAATGACAGGGTTGCCACCAGTCCGATCTGATCCGCAATCGCTCCTGATATTGATACCCCGATCCCTCCGGCACCCATTGCAATTCCAAGGAATAATCCGGAGATCAGACCGATCTGTGATGGAATCTGCTCATGTGCCATGGCAATGGTCACCGCAAACGAAGCCCAGAGCAGATAGCCGAAGAGCAGCATACAGAGGATCAGCAAGATCCCATGAGTCATCAGGATCCCGATAAATGCAGGGATGGAAGCCAGGGTGCTGACTACCACAATCGGTTTTCTCCCGACCCGGTCAGAGAGAACTCCCCCGCTGATCTGTCCGACTACCCCTGCAAAGAGCATGACACTGACCAGGGTTGTCGCTTCCATCAGCGGGTACCCCTGAAGCACCAGAAATGTCGGAATGTAAGTCATTGCCCCGAAGGTAACCCATGATCTGAGCGTGGAGCCGGCAAAGAGCAGGATCACCGGGTTCCAGTCTTCGCCACCTGCCGGAGCCGGTTGTTTTGCAACCGGGCAGACATCAGGAATCGGTTTGAGATACAATACTGCTGCAGCGAGAATTGCCGGAACGATCAGGGTGGTGACCATCGGGATACCACCAGAAGTCAGCACTATCCCGGCAATGATCGGGCCGAGTGCCATTCCCATATTTCCGCCCACTACGAAGAATGAGGTGAGCCTTCCCCGGGATCCCCCGGTTGCAAGGGCAGAAACCTTGCAGAGTGCTCCGGGATGGAAACTGGCGTGACCAACCCCTGAAATCACCACACAGAGGAGCATTGCCAGATATTGATCAGGAATAAGTCCGAGCAGTGATATCCCGACACCTGAAAGCAGGATTGAGAGCCCGACACTCACCCGTAATCCACGTGAATCTGCAAGACGACCGAATAACGGCTGAAGGAGAGAGGATACAATACTGTGGGTTACCGGCAGGAGGGCAGCCTCGAAATACCCGTATCCGTACATCGTGATCAGAACCGGCTGCAATGCCATCAGGACCGGAGCATAGATATCGTTGACCAGGTGTGCCAGAGTCAGTTGCCCGATCTGTCTGAGCTGGCTCATGATTCATCCTCACGGCTGCGGGATTTTTCGTTGGCAATATCTGTTCTGACAACCTCGATCCGTTCGTCATACACCGATTCAACAGTATGGAGGATACGGTCAAGAAACCGGTACTCATCAGAAGAGAGCGTACCGATCCGCTCACATATCTTCTGAAACAACATCTCGTGTACGGTCTCGTGTGCTTCGTATGCAGTCCGGCCGAGGGGAGTAAGTGCAAGATGAACCTCTTTCTCGTTTTTCAGTCCTCTGACCTTGGTTACCAGATCCCGTTTGGATAGTTTGGTTATTGTCTGGGACGCTGCTCCGGGAGTAATGCCCAAGAACCCGGCAACTGTCCTGACATTACTCTCCGGGTGATCACCGATGACCTGCAGGGTGTGGATCTCAGAGGGGAACAAGGGGATATCAATACCGAATTTTCTGGGAATACTTTCAGATTCGTTGAGTTTGTTCATGATACGCATCCATATCCTGTACAAATCACGAGAGGATTGATCAGCAGGCAACATGTTCAACACCTATTTGATTTACTAACATAATAGTTTAGATGCTAATTGATATTGAGGATCCAGTACACAGAAAATAAATCAAGAATCGCGGAAAAAGTAAAACGTAAAAAGGAAAGTAGGGAGCTCAGTCGACAAGCAGAAGGGCCATCGGTTCTGCATACCCTGAAACCGGAAACTGAATCGGCATTCCAGCAAGTTCTGCTGTTTTCTTCATATTGATACCCACTGCATGTTCAGGGATTCGTGCCCTAGTCGGATGGAGACATATCCCTTCCTTTATATTACAGGTCTTGCAAAGCCGGCAGGAACCATTCACCAGAGCGAGAGCAAAGGTATAACCTGCATTGAATGCGGTCTTTTCAAGTTTCAGCATCGTCTCCATCCGGTCGGTATTCCCATCCATATACTCTTGCATGAATGCACCGGCCTTCTC
>NZ_JAJRBM010000253.1 GCF_028679455.1 Methanospirillum sp.
AGTAAAAATATAGAATCACAGCCATTTAATTCTGATAGATCCCCGCGAATCCATCTCTGTATGTCACCTGTCAAGATCATCAGAAGCAAAAAAACCTTAATTGAATTTCCCGGTTGTCACCCCTGCACCTGGGATGGTATGAGTCGTCCCGTCAGATCCTTCATAGGTAAACAGGCTCAAGGCCACACAATTTACGGTAATCCGATCTCCCTGAGTCACCGGTCTCCCGAGTGGTTTGTCAATCATATATAACTGAATCATCTGTGGTGTACTATTCCCGCCAGATTTGAAGTCATCATAATTTACCCACAATTCTACTCCCTGTCCATCTGTTCCCATCCCGTTCGCCTTTACATAATCGGTGGTATCAACAGCCTGACTGACATACCCTGATACATTATAATTCGTTCCTTTTACTGCATCTGCCTCTTTTAGGAGTCTTTCATAGGGGATGCTTATTTGAGAATTATCTAGTTGTGTCGTATTTGGAGTGGCGTTCTGGGCTGTTGACTCTTTTGATATGACCACCGTATCAGTCTTATTCTGTGTAGCATTTGCAGAGATATGCAATGTTGGTATTTGTTGTGGTGTGGTTATGGTAGTATTATTGCCCGCTGTTTTATTCTGGCCTGGACCATCAGTGACTTCATGAGTGGATGACCCGGTAACTTTCAAAAATAAATCATATGGCACATTTCCATCGGTGCCAGATACTGGTAGAATTAACGTTATTAATGCCAAAAATAGTCCTATTAATAGTATCATTCGGTTTATCATGCTACCTTACAGTATTATGTCATGACCCATTATAAAAGTTAGATCCTGATAGGAACAATCAGACGACTTTCATCCTGAAACGAGTAACTTCAAGAAGGATTATGGAGTTATCCGGTAATGATCCCGGGGTATTACTATCTCAAATCTGACTCCCTTACCTTCAAACCCTACCTCTCTGATTCGGATATCATCAGCCTCCAGAACATCCTTGATAAATGCCATTCCGATTCCTGTCCCCTTCCCGAACCCGCTATCAAAAATTTTTTGTTTAAATCGATCAGGAATCCCTATCCCATTATCCAGATAGACGAGGTACCCGGCATCCGGTTTTTCTTCGAAGCATACTTTGACGGTATCTGCGGTTACTCCATGCCTGATGGTGTTATCAAGAAGGTTATAGAATACCTTGGCAATGAGACGGTCGGCAAGAATTTCCACCCCGTCACATGATTGGATGATGGTGATAAGGTCCTTGAAATCCTGTTGGTTTTTATTCAGGATTTGCCCGATATTTTGCCAGACAGGCCTTTCCTCCCCGATCTTCTCATAATCATAGGTGAATCTCAAAAGCATTATGATCTTTTCGAGGATTTGTTGTGCTTTTTTCGCATATTCATCGATACCAGTTTTTTCCGTGGTATCTGGAATCTCGTGAAGATAAAACTGTAGTGCGGTCAACTGGTTCAGAATATCATGTCTCGTGATTTGAGAGAGGTTGGTCAGGCGTTTGTTTGCTTTGGCAAGGGATATTTCTGCCTTCTCTCGTAACGTTAATTCAGTCCTGAGCGCTTTTTTCTGATCCTCTATCTTCTGGATATTTTCTTTGATACTGCTTACCATCAGATTTATGCTGGATCTGAGTTGTTCAGTCTCGGTAAATCCGGTAGATCTGACCATATGGGTTAATGAAGAGTCTGCTATGATACCAACATCTTCAGTCATCATCTCGATGGGTTTGGAAATATACCTGGAAAGAATATGGGCCATTATCAGTCCCAGCACTAGTGAGAGGATGGTACCGATAATGAATCCGATGCTATGCCATCTGATTGTATTTTCAATCTCTTCTGTGGAAAAAACCAGAATGCCAACATACTTTCGTTCAGAACCTGAAGGTGACTGGGTCATTGAGAGATTAAAATACTGGACTGATATGATCTGATTATCTTCTGGATTCTCGATGATTGATGACTCTCTGGAATCAAATGTCTGGTTCAGTATCCGGTCCAGTTTATCTCCTGATATCATACTTGAAGTATGGGACTTGCTTGTTTCAGCATGATTAGACTTCAGCGTATGTTTGCGATGCCTGATATCATACATATCAACTGAAACAAGGTTTGGAATATTCAAGGCCTGCACAGATACTGCTTTCAGTTGTGAAAACATTGCATTGTGCAATTGGGTATAATTTTCATTTCTCAATCCTATTTCAAGCAGATATTCATGATCGTCGGTGGGAAGGTACCCAAATTTCCAGTATATAGTTGGATCATGATAATCACGGATCCAGGGATCTGATTTGAACTCATTACCCAGACGTATCATAGTCAGTGATGATAAAAAGTCAGGAGTATGACTAAAATCAAGATTGGAATCTTTCTGATAGGTAGTGTATTCGACTACTCCGGTTTTATTGATCAGATAGAGTTCAAATTTATTAGAATTATCTGGGGATATCTTCTGTAGTAGAGCTTTCAGATCGATCTGGTTGACATGTCCACGATTCTGCTGGTATGCCTGTAGTAATGTACGAAGCCTGTCATGTAGCAAATAATCGAATTGGGCATCAAATGACTGAACTCCATATTCTGTAAGGATAACTGATGAAACAACGGTCTTCTCGGTCTGTAATCTGGTATTGTTGAATTCATCCATCACCTGATCAATGATATAGAAATAGGTAATTCCTGATATGATTATGATAAAAATACAAAAGATCGAAGTAATAACGGCAAACAGCACTGTCCGATATGAGGGATATTTCTCTTTATCAGGTTTCATTCCATGCTTCCAAATTAGAGAATCTAAAAATGTCAGATTAATCGGTCTAAATCTACATTATCATAAGATCTTTTAAATTTACCGAATTTGGGGTTGATCTTTCAGTATCCGGATCTGAAACCCCTTTCTGATGCATCACTTTTATGCAATCAGAACGATAACCAGAACCATAGCATGATAGTAATGTTTAATGAAATGATAAAGCACAATTCTGTTCTGGACCGGAAATTATGAACTCTTCCTGATCATCGTTCATGTTATTTGAATCGGAATGCTCCAATCGGAACCTGAATCTCAAACCGTGCTCCCTTCCCTGGTTCTCCACACTCCCTGATAGACAAACCGGTAATTGAAAGGATTTCCTTTGCCAGAAAAAGACCAAGGCCGGTATGTTTTCCATACCCATGTTCAAAGATATACTTTTTCTCTTCATATTGAACTCCCACCCCGTTATCTTCATAGATGATGAGCAACTGGGTATCTTCTATTACGCAGGAGAATTGTACCCCGGTTACTCTCTCCCCATGCCTGATGCTGTTATCCATAAGAGTTGAGAAGACCTTTCTGATAATGGGGTCTGCATAAATCTCAAGTTCCTCTGCAATCTGGTTCTCTATGATGATAGAACCTAAAGGAATCTCTGCAAGTGCCAGTTCAACAATTGAGTGAACCGGCTGCCATCCGCTGGAAATGATCCCAAAATCCTCATATTCTCTGGTGAATGCAATAATCGCTTCTAATTTACGGCCTGCTTGTTGTGCGTAAGCGATGTACTCCTGAGTTATTCCGATGTCTGGTTCATCTTTTGCAAGAGTATGGAACGATTGCATGGATGTAAGTTTATTCTGGACATCATGCCGCGTCAGACCGGTGAGCAGGCGTAGTTTTGTATTAGCCTGATGGAGCGATAGTGAATACTGCTCAAGTTCCTTTTCATGTAGATCACGCTCCTTTTCAAGCTGCTTCCGCTGTGTGATATCAATGAGAAGCAGGAGAATGGCAGAGGAGTTATTGTAAAGGATCTTCGTCCCTTTTACAAGAACGGATATCCAGTTTCCATCCTGAACCTGAATCTCCAGTTCATTGATTGGCATCTCTGTTGTATCACATAGTTCTGCTGCAACCCGGGATATCGTTTGATCCTGGACTGTTGTCCCATCTGATACACGGACCGGCATATCCGCGATAGAATCTACAACATATCCAAGTCCTTTACTCGCGGCCTGATTTATGTAGAGAATCTCATTTGCATCACCAAAAACAAGGATATAATCGGGTAATTTTTCAACCAGATCGCGAAACTGGGCTTCGCTGGTTTGGACTTTCTTCTGAGTATGTTCTATTGTCTCCAGCATCTGATTTATCTCGCCCGCGAGTCCTGATAGTTCATCATCACCCAGGATCACCACATGGTCTGTCGTACTTCCGGATTGGCCGATAGAATGAACCTGGGATGCGAGAGAGGCTATCCTTCTGAGTATTACCCGGTTGAGCAGGACAATCACTATCAATCCCAGTGAGAAACCGCCGATGAGAATAATGAGAATAACCTGAATGGTAGTGTTTATTCCCTGATGGTAGATATTCCGGTATTCAGTAATTTGGAGAACAAGTGCATCATCTCCATAGAGATCTCTGATAAGAGCGTATCCTGCAACATAGTCTGCATTTTTTGCACTGATTACTTTGGGAACAGGATTGCTCATTTGGGTAAGCCCGGATATGAGGTCTGGTGACAAGGATGGATCAGTAATCCTGGTCAGACTCAATGAGGGCTGGGTCAGGGTTGCCAGTCGGGATATCTCTTCTTCATTGAGATATCTCCCCATTATCACTACACCCCGGGCCGGACCGGTATAATTGGAATAGACAATGGGTTGTGATACAATGAGTAGCGGGTTTTCGGGAAGCATTAGAATTCCTCTGGTAACATGATGGAAATCAGACATATTCATGAGAGGATTGGAATGGGAAATCCGTTCTGCGAAGAACCCTGGAACCGGGATCATCACCCGGTTCTGAAGATCATACGAACCCGAAAAGACAATCTCACCACTTGCATTGGCAAAAGCCATAATATTCAGGTTAAGGTTATCAAAACCGTAGGGCTGAAGATTTGAGTTAAGGTAATTCGGGTCATTCCCATTGATAAATTCGACTGTATCATCCCAGGGTCCCCAGTCTGAAGCGATAGAAGACATGGTAAACAGTTCATCATTGAGTTTATTCACCGCCTGGTCAAGATCATTCTCAATGTACCGTTCTTCAAGTTCGCGATAACTGGTTAATAGGATAGTTGAAAAGAACAAACTAATTATCAGGAGAAATACGGAGAGAAGTGTAAAAAAAACCAGAATTGAAACCTTCTGAAGTCTCATATTTGTTCTCAATATTCAGAATCCGCGTATCGGGATCTTCAGGCTGACCCAATTACCTGCATTAATTTCCATATGTTCACGAATATTACCTGAAATCAGATTTTATTGACGTGTCCTCTGTCAGGATGTACTCCATATCGATAATGAGAATGTCCGGTACTGGTAATAAAGGTTATCTGGGATCAGGGTTAGGGAATCATGGAAAAATACATCCCGATTTTGTGACCTGAGAGAAATATTATCATTATTGGATTTCACTAAAAATCCATATTATGCAGATACTGTATCGAACGTTCGGTTATAACAAAACTTATCTGACATACTGCTGAACTAACAGTATGAGCAGAACCGGTACCTTACCCTGAACACCGGATCTGTCTGAGGAGCAACCATGACATCGCTTTATGAAGTATACAAGTGTGAAAAATGCGGAAATATCACCGTGGTATTTCACCCATCAGCAGGAAATCTTGCCTGTTGTGGTGCTGATATGGTACGTCAGGTAGAAAAGACTGCAGATCAGGGGAAAGAGAAGCATGTTCCGGTCATTGAGAAGGCTGGTTCTGGTATTCTGGTCAAGTGTGGTGAAGTACCTCACCCGATGGAAGAAAAACACTACATCGAATGGATCGAAGTTCAGGGAGGAGACTATTACTTTGTAAAACGGTTATCTCCCGGCGGTAAAGCAGAAGCAGAATTCCCCTGTGCAACCACCGATGTAAAAGCCCGGGCGTACTGCAACGTTCATGGGCTTTGGACAAGTTCAGCATAATCGGATAAAACCGATTCATCCTGGCCCTTCCCGAACTTCATTTTTTGATTGTTATGAATGGCAAGACATTTCATGATACCATCCGTTCATCCTTGTATACCTATATCATCGGTGTTGCCGGTGATTCCGGATCGGGAAAAACAACCTTCTCAAATGCTATCGTCGATATATTCGGCCCTGATCTTGTCTCAACCATAACTCTTGATGATTACCACCGGTATGACCGCAATGAACGGACCAGACTGGGGGTTACGCCCCTGCTGCCTGCCGCTAATGATTCTGACCGGCTCGCCCGGGATGTAGCACTCCTGAAACAGGGAAATCCGATACAAAAACCGGTATATTCCCATGAAACCGGTACCTTTCTGGACCCGGTACTGTTTCATCCTACCCGGTTTATCATTCTTGAAGGACTACATCCGTTTGCGACACCGCAACTACTACAGAATCTTGATTATACCATCTTTGTGGATCCTGATAATGAGGTAAAATATGACTGGAAACTCAGGCGCGATGTAGGTAAACGCAATTATACACCTGAAGCTGTTTTGGAGGAGATTCAGAAGCGTGAACCCGATTACCGGATGTATGTGCTTCCACAAAGGGCCCATGCCGGGGCAGTCATCAGGATCGCATATTCGGGATATGGGAAAGCATTGGGATCAACCCGTAACATATACCGCATCACTCTGGGTATGAAACCCCCGGAAACCTGCCTTGATGATATTGAACTCAACATCGATCTGTGTGGACTTTTTACCAGGTCATCTCATGACTTTCTGCTTGAATGCAGTACTCTTGACCTGGATGACCGCCGCATGAGAACCCTAACTATCGATGGAGAACTTTCGCATGATACGATCCACCGGATTGAACGCAATATCGAGGAACAGACCGGAGTTCATCCTATTGATATCTTTACCGGGGTAGATGTCATCGCAGGATCAGATCTGGTGAGGTTAATCTTATCCTGGCAGATTATCAATCACTGGATGATTATCAATGCCCGTATGTCTGCCGTTCAGTAAACCGGTCCAAAAGGAGCCATCTGCCCCACTCTCTTTTTCAGAATAATTCAGATTATAGATGGCCGGGTTATGAAAATGAATGCTTATCCCACTGTCAATCCCATCATATGAGGAATGAAACAGATCGCCATCTATGGCAAAGGAGGTATTGGGAAATCTACTACATCCTCAAACCTTTCCGCTGCTCTTGCCGACCGGGATCTTGCGGTGATGCAGATCGGGTGTGACCCTAAACGGGATAGCACCCGCATGCTTATGCAGGGGAGACTGATTCCAACAGTCCTCGATCTGATCCGGGACAAGGGTGAGTCTGAACTGGGCATAGATGACGTAGTTTTTCCGGGATATCAGGGAATTCGCTGTGTAGAAGCTGGTGGACCTGAACCTGGAGTTGGATGTGCAGGACGGGGTATCATTGCAACATTTCAGTTACTTGAACGGCTTCAGGCGTTTTCAGGTGATGTAATCCTCTATGATGTCCTGGGTGACGTGGTCTGTGGCGGGTTTGCTATGCCGATGCGCAAAGGGTATGCCCAGGAGATCTACCTGGTCACGTCAGGGGAACTGATGGCTCTGTATGCGGCGAATAATATCTGTAAAGCGATTGCCCGCATTTCACAAAACTCCCGGCAACTCTGTCGTCTCGGAGGTATCATCTGTAATTCCCGCAATACACCTGGAGAACAGGAACTGGTCGAAGCGTTTGCTACAGCGGTTGGATCAAAGGTTATTGCATCTATTCCCCGTGATGAGATTGTCCAGCATGCTGAGTTGCATACGATGACTGTCATCGAGTATGCCCCTGATTCAGATCAGGCAACTCGGTATCGTGAACTTGCTGAAGCGGTCATGACTAATGATTCCTTTATTGTCCCCTCATATCTGGAGATGGAACAACTTGAACAGATGGGGAGATCGTTTCTGACTGCTTCCCGTGACCATAGATCAGATCTGCGAAAGTAACGTACCTCTTATAATAATTTATTATTGGAATTAAATTCTTTTTTTAATCATCCAATGCAAATATTTTTCTAAAAAAATATTAATTGAGAATACTTTCGCCCTGTTATTTTAGCGTTTATATACCTCTTTCTCGCATGGTATCAGTAGACAGGAACGTGAAGATCATGCTCGAAAAAGCGGGATATATTCAAAAAAGTCGTATGATAACCATTGATGAAGCAGGAAATCCTACTGAAATTGTAGAAGTGGTTATCGAAGGCAGACGGTATGGTATTCAGACTGATGAACTTCAGCAGGCATTACGGGGAATCATCTCTGCCCGGACCTTCAAGCTCCGTACCAACTGGAAACAGTATGTAAGTTCCCTTGCCGGGATTGCATACCTGTCTAATTCAGGGCGTGCTCTTAATTTCGAGTTCATAGACGGGAGTAAATTTACCACCTCAATTGACTCACTCAGATCCTTACTGACACGACGATCACCCTATGCTCCGGTAGCCCGTCTTCCGATCAGTACTACCCTTGGTGCACACCCACGGGTAGGCAGCGCCCAGCGGGCACTGCCTCACCTTTGATCCCGAAGTTGAAAAATCCTGTTTCTATTGTTCCTTTGAGTTCGTGGATTTGGTCAGGAAGCAATAATTAAATATTATATCAGCAATATTAACACGGTCTTCCTGTCAAAAGAAATGTTCAATATATTCCATCCCCGGTTTTTTCACCTGAATACAGGGGGTGGTATGGATCTTTTGTTATTTCGGAAAGCCATCTTCGGATACTTCTCTCAGCGAATATGGAGATTGTTTCACTCATGGAACGTACACTCGGATTTAAAGAACGCAGATATATTGAGGAGATACGAATCCTCACCAAATCCACTGCTCTCGATTGTGTCATCGATGAAAAGTTCGACCGCATCATCTACGTGATCAAAACTGGCGATATGGGCTACGCTATCGGTAAAAAAGGAGACAATATCAGACGTCTTCAGAATGTACTGGGCCGAAAAGTTGAGATGGTTGAATCAGCCGAAAAATTAGAAGATTTTCTGGCAAATATCTTCAAACC
This sequence comes from Methanospirillum sp., assembly GCF_028679455.1. Taxonomy (GTDB): domain Archaea; phylum Halobacteriota; class Methanomicrobia; order Methanomicrobiales; family Methanospirillaceae; genus Methanospirillum. The sequence goes on from NZ_JAJRBM010000253.1 coordinate 8,991, forward strand.
AGCCAAGATCCTCAGAATCCAGATAGACACTGAAACCAATAAGATCAACACCTTTGTAGCAACCCGTAGTGAAGTCGGAATTGCAATCGGAAAAGGTGGATGCACGATTGAAAAGGCTCGTGCTCTGGTCCGGCGGTTTTTTGGAATGGAGGTCGGTGAGGTCTTTCCGGAAGGAGAGGAATCATGACCGG
>NZ_JAJRBM010000254.1 GCF_028679455.1 Methanospirillum sp.
AGACTCCGGGAGATTGCTGTACCTTTGAGGAAACCCTGAAATCTCTCCACACCGTTACTGACCGGGCTACGAACGCCGGAGTTCAGAGTTATATTCTGGATCCAGGAGTTGGCAGGTGGATCCCTGAAAGAACCCCAGAGGCAGATTTTGAGATCTGTAAACGGTTTCAGGAGTTATCAGTATTTGATCGCCCGTTACTCGCTGCCATATCCCGAAAAACATTTCTTGGTTCAGTCACCGGAAAAAAACCAGAAGACCGTCTGGCAGCTACCCTTGCAGTAACTACAGGGTTGGTGTTATCCGGAGCAGCAATGATCCGCACTCATGATATACCAGAGACGATGGATCTGATCAATGTGATCACTGCACTTCAGGCGGCCTGAAATGGTCCAATCCTGCAGCCTATTTGGCATTAAAACAGGACTCATTCATCAGGGAGAGGAGATCCTTCCACTCATATATGGGGGAATGGAATCGCAAAACCTCGAATTTACTGATGGAGATATTCTGGTCATCGCAGAATCAGCACTTGCAACTTCAGAAGGAAGGCTGGTCCAGCTCGACGAACAAAAACCTTCACCCGAAGCAGAAGAACTGGCAGCACAGTACCAACTGGATCCCAGGCTCGCTGAGGTTGTGTTGAGAGAATCAGATGAGATCGTAGGAGGGATTCCCGGGTTTCTTCTCTGTACCTCCAGGGGTAATCTCCTTCCCAATGCGGGAGTTGATGGATCCAATGCCCCGGAAGGGATGGTTTCACTTCTCCCTGCTGATCCCAATGTAAGCGCATATAAACTTAGACAAGAGATTGGGCAGACGACAGGAAAATCTGTGGCAGTGCTGGTTATCGACAGCAGAACACACCCGATGCGGTATGGATGCAGCGGAGTGGCATTAGGATGCTCAGGTATTCCTTCAGTGCTTGATGAACGGGGAAGAAAGGACCTCTTTGGAAGAGAACTGAAAGTAACCAGGCGTGCTCTAGCAGATAATATCGCTTCTGCAGCTGAACTACTCATGGGAGAAGCAGATGAAGGCATCCCGGTAGTACTCGTCAGAGGCCTTGACATTCAGGTTGGCGAATTTGAGGGTGTTGAACAGATATCCGCAGACGAATGCCTGTTCATGGGTATCATTTCAAGAAATGCACAAAAGAGAAATGTGTAGGGAAAAATCCCTATTCTCAAGTTTATAGGTTACCTGAAAGACTTTCGCCCTTCGTTGAGCAGGATACCGAGAGCAATAAGGATAGCAAGTACGGGCCAGAACGGGAATTTAATACTCCACCACCCGCTGTCGTTCCCAAGCCACACGATACCCCAGGCAAGAATGAGAAGCGCTAATAAGATTCCACCAATACTGTAGGTTTTTTGATTACAACACCATGAAGTTTCGTCCATTTTTTCTCCTCATATTATTGCATGTCAGAATGGGGATCCCTGAATCATAGCCATGCACATTGAGACACTTTTCATACTGATACAGGGGAGAAGATATCAAAGACCAAATGGAGCATCCCACTTGTGCTTACATGCATTGCAACTACATTTTGCAACCATGCTGCCGCTTTCAGTAGTGATGAGATCCTCGAATTCAGTGTCTTTCGAATTGCATTTTGGGCAGAGTATTTCACCCATCGATGGATTGCTCCCTAAACCCGGATCCCGGATCTGTATTATGATGTAGTCCTGCCGGTATTTCAATATCAGCAATGACGTGCCGTGTTAAAACCAGGATTTCCCAAAGAGTCATATTCGTAGTATTGGTTCTTCGTTATGGTGACAATTGCCGACTATTCCATAAATTATCGACGGGGATGACAAACTATCTAGGTTACCTAATGATAATACTGGATCAGATATCAGATTCTTGGGAGAATGGGAATGAATTTCAGAGTAGTAATTATCCTGTGCTGGATATTTCTCCTGATTGCAGGAATTGGACAAATTGCTGTAGCAGGTCAACAAAAATTAGAGAGTGGAACCTCTATTTTTTCAAATTGGGGTAACGGGAACAATGCCGTACCGGCTTCATCTACCGGCACTGATTCATTTGCGACGCAATCTGTTGAGGTAAAAACATTACCAACCATGCAGGTATCTGCGGAGTATGTTCCGGAACAGGTTATTGTGCGATACAAGACTGACACCATGAGTACCATGTCAGCATTGCCTTCGGTGATGTCAGCTGCGAACGCAGAAGTTGGTGCATCGGTGATGGCTGATTATTCACAAGCAGGTCTTCCGGGAATGCAGGTGGTACAGGTGAAGGGAACTACCGTTAAAGAGGCAATTCAGGAGTATTCTACCAACCCGAACGTTCTCTACGCTGAACCTGATTATCGGGTCTCACTTCCACCAGAACAGGCAGATAAAGTAGCCAGCACCGTTCAGAGCGTGGAGATGGCATCGACGCGGACACCGAATGATCCCGAATTCCCATATCAGTGGGGTCTGAAAAATTCAGGACAGTCACCATTTTACGGAAAATCAGGTGCAGATATCAAGGCACAAAATGCATGGGGAACCACAACAGGATCCTCTTCAGTAATAATTGCAGTTGTAGATACCGGTGTTGATTATTCACATCCGGATCTTGCAGCAAATATCTGGACCAACTCTGGAGAGATTCCAAACAATGGTATTGATGATGATAGAAACGGGTATGTCGATGATGTCAGAGGATGGAACTTTTACTCAAAAACCAATAATCCAATGGATGACCATGGACATGGAACCCATTGTGCAGGTTCCATCGCAGCAGTAGGGAACAACAATATCGGTATTACCGGAGTCTGCTGGAATGCAAAAATAATGCCACTTAAATTCCTGGGTGCTTCAGGAAATGGAAAAGTGTCAGATGCCATTTCAGCGATTCTCTATGCAAACCGGATGGGTGCATCTGTTATCTCAAACTCATGGGGAGGATCTCAGTACACCCAGGCACTCAAGGATGCAATTGATGCGTCACCTGCAGTGGTTGTATGTGCTTCAGGCAACAGTAGACAGAACTCTGACTCATTGCCCCAGTATCCGGCTGCATATACCAGTAACAATATCATATCTGTTGCAGCAACCGATAGCAAAGATAACTTGGCAACTTTTTCAAACTATGGACCATCTTCAGTGGATCTTGCCGCTCCGGGAGTACTCATACGAAGTACCTATCTGAACCGGGGATATCAGTACCTGTCAGGCACTTCCATGGCAACTCCGTATGTATCAGGGGTGGCCGGACTTCTGAAA
>NZ_JAJRBM010000255.1 GCF_028679455.1 Methanospirillum sp.
TCGATATAACTTTCGGTTCACCTAATATTCCAAAATAAGTTCCAATTGCAAGATTTTGTAGAAAAATAAAATGAAAAAAGGACGGTAACTTCAGATCACTGAATACTTACAATAATTCAAATTTTAATGCCACATCAGCGAAGTGCAAACCAGAGGGCTCAAATACCCGATATGATCATTCAAACGGGGATTACCAGAATAGGTACCGAGCCGCAACCTCCTGACACAACCTGCTATGCGCCGTAGTATCTGTTCCACAAACTCTTTCCTTACACTGATTGAATTACCATCAGGAGAACGGGGATGCGAACTTACATAGTCACAGTATTACTAATGATTGGATTTCTTACTGCTCCCCTGGTAGCTGATACTCCAATTATTGGGATGAAACCGTATAATTATCAATATGTTATTAACAACACCGCTGAATTTCCGGATTTTCAGTTTCTGACAAGCAGTGAGATCTGGAATTTTGATTACCCCGTACTGGTAATAAACGGGACATTTGAAGGGGGGTATAAACAGGATGGGTTTACTCTGCACGCAATCAGAAAAGATAAATTAGATCCGTCAGTAAGGGCAGAATTGGCTACTGTTGACCTTGAACGAAAAAATCTCTCCCCCTACCTTGAAACTGCTCCGCTTGCAACTTCAGATCTATCACTCCCGGTTGCAACCACCCTCAATGATACAATACCGGTAACCAATCTCACCGTTTTACTCCAGATAAACGACATCACAGCCCAGACACTGAACGTTACAAAAATAAAAACCATCTACTATTATGAGAATGGAACTACTCTGGAGGAATCAGCACAACCAGAACCAGGGATAAACAATCAGGATCTTGTGAATGATATCAGTCAGGAATTCTCTGTTGACTCATTAATGGAGAAGATATAACACAGGTGATTGGCAGGTACCATTATCAACGATAGTGTGTGTCCTGATCAGGCGGAAAATGCGGTGAATCTGCTTCTTCCTGTACTGATCTGTTTTTATTACGACGGTTTTTCTCAAGTACCTGTTACTGTTTCTCTTCATCAGGAAAGAACACGGGAAGCTCTTGATCTATGCCATCCTTGTCAATAGCATTACAACCCCGCTGTTGAACTCTGCCTGGCTCTTCTTCATTCCCCCTCTGGCTCCTTGAGAGAGGGGTGATCCTTACTGAGACTGTTCTAACCTGTCTTCTAACCGAAGTTGATCTGCGATATTCATTCTTAAGTTCGATCTGTGCTCATGGAATCTCACTATATGCAGGATTTCTGAAAAATTTTTGACAGTAACCTAAAGTTAGTATCACGTAAATTCAGATTTTTAAAATTTTACTTTAATTTTAGATTTTAAAAGAAATAAGTGAAAATATTAATGATGAATGGACAATAGTTATGTAGTAGCGATTGCAATTGCTAGAATAAATATATATAGTCGCACATTACAACAGATATGGTGACCACGTATGATTAATTCCGCAGATGAAGGGGCTCCGCAGGAACCCAGAGATGATCAGGGTGAAGCGGGAGAACTCATCCCTGAGGAATCTCCCCCTCAGGATGAACGATCACCCCTCGAGATCCTGCAGGGCGAATATGATGATCTTCATGATCGATATCTGCGGCTTGCAGCTGATTTCGAGAACTTCCGAAAGAGAAGTACACGGGATATGGAGTTTCGAACCAACTCAGCAATTGAGCGGTTTGCTAAGGATATGCTAGAGGTCGCTGACAGTCTTGATCGTGCCCTGATTGCAGAAGGAGGAGATCATGAAGGGATGACTCAGATAAAAAAACTATTTGAGAACGTCCTTGAAAGACAGGGAATCCAGCCCTATGAATCTTCAGGTGAACCATTTGACCCTGCCCGACACGATGCAATTGCTTATGTTCCTTCAGACAAGGATGAGGGAACTGTATGTGACGAAGTCTGTAAGGGATACTGCCTGAACAGCAAAGTAATCAGACCAGCAAAAGTAACCGTATCACGTGGAAACGAACCACAACAATCACAGGAGTAAACAACATGGCTAGTGAAAAAATTCTGGGTATCGATCTCGGGACTACCAACTCATGCATGTCAATCATGGAGGGCGGCAAAGCAGTCGTCATCCCGAATGCTGAAGGAGGCAGGACAACACCATCAGTGGTAGCATTTACCAAAGATGGAGAGCGGCTTGTAGGAAGTCTTGCAAAGCGACAGTCTATCACCAACCACCAGAACACCGTCATCTCGGTAAAACGGAGTATGGGGACTGACAAGAAAATCAATCTCAATGGAAAGAACTTCAGCCCCCAGGAGATCTCTGCAATGATCCTGCAGAAACTCAAGAGTGATGCTGAAGCATACCTGGGTGAAGAGATTAAGAAAGCAGTCATTACCGTTCCGGCATACTTCAATGATGCCCAGCGTCAGGCAACCAAAGACGCAGGAACCATTGCAGGTCTTGAAGTTCTTCGTATCATCAACGAGCCAACCGCAAGTGCTCTCGCATATGGTATCGACAAGGAAGAAGACAAGACTGTTCTGGTCTACGATCTTGGTGGTGGTACATTCGATGTCTCTATCCTGACCCTCGGTGATGGAGTATTCGAAGTTAAGGCAACTGCAGGAAATAACCATCTCGGTGGAGATGACTTTGACAAACTGGTCACTGATTTCCTGGTAGAGGAGTTTAAGAAGAAAGAGGGTATCGACCTGACCAAGGATCCAATGGCCATGCAGCGGCTGCGTGATGCTTCAGAGAATGCAAAGATCGAGCTCTCACAAAAGCAGAAGACCAACGTAAACCTGCCATACATCACTACCGACTCAAGCGGACCAAAATTCCTCGATATCGACCTGACCAAATCAAAGTTTGAGCAGCTCATCGGGAATCTTGTGGAAAGTACCATAGGACCTGTCAAGCAGGCATTATCAGATGCAGGGATGACACCCGCGGACATTGATCACGTACTACTCGTAGGTGGTTCAACCCGTGTTCCCCTCGTGCAGCAGAAAGTCAAGGATATCCTTGGAAAAGAGCCTGACAAAGGGATCAATCCGGATGAATGTGTCGCTGTCGGCGCAGCAATTCAGGGAGGTGTGCTTGGTGGAGAGACGAGCGATATCGTTCTGCTTGATGTAGCTCCGCTAACCCTCTCTATTGAGACGCTTGGAGGAATTGCCACCCCAATCATCGAACGAAACACTACAATCCCAACCAAGAAGAGCCAGGTCTTCTCAACCGCTGCAGACAATCAGACATCAGTTGAGATCCATGTGGTGCAGGGTGAGCGGAAACTAGCCTCAGATAACTTCACGCTCGGTAAGTTCATGCTAACCGGCATCCCACCGGCTCCCCGGGGAATCCCCCAGATAGAAGTTACCTTCGATATCGACGCAAACGGTATCATCCATGTATCAGCCAAGGATCTCGGGACCGGTAACGAGCAGAAGATCACGATCAAAGGTAGCAAGAAGCTCTCTGATGACGAGATCGACCGGATGGTAGAGGACGCAAAGAAGTTCGAAGAAGAAGATACCAAGAAGAAAGAAGAGATAGAGGTCCGGAATAGTGCTGATATGGCAGTCTTCTCTGCAGAGAAACTCCTCAAGGATTCTGAGGATAATATCGAAGAGGCTGACAAGACCAAGGTACGTGAGCAGATCGATGCAGTGAAGAAAGCACTCGAAGGAACTGACTCCGAACAGATCAAGAAAGCAATGGAGGATCTGACCGAGGCAGTATACACTATCACCACCAAAATCTATCAGAAGGTCCAGGAAGAACAGGCTGCACAGCAGCAGGCAGGAGCATCCGGTGGAGAACAGAGCTCCGGACCTGCTGACGACAATGTCGTCGATGCTGATTTCACCGAGAAGAAGGAGTGATCCTGAATCATGGTTGCGGGAGATTATTACGACAGACTCGGCGTGTCACGAACAGCCGATGAGAAAGAGATCAAGAAGGCCTACCGCAACCTTGCCCGGAAGTATCACCCAGATGTAAACAAGGATCCCGGCGCCGAGGATAAATTCAAGGAGATCAATGAGGCGTATAGTGTCCTGTCTGATGCCCAGAAACGGGCCCAGTATGATCAGATGGGGCACGAAAACTTCACCAACGCCTCGAAGGGATCGTATGGCGGCGGCGGATACAGTGGCGGATTTAACGCGGATTTCTCAGGCTTTGGAGATATCTTTGACTTTGCCAGTGACATCTTCGGAGGTTTCGGTGGTGGCAGACAGCGTGGGCCTCGACGGGGTGACGACCTCCTCATGCGAACGGACATTACGCTAAAAGATGCCACTTTCGGACTTGACAAAGAGATTGAGGTGATGCATGCTGAAGCATGTCAGACTTGTGAAGGAACCGGCAGCGAAAACCGTAAGCAGAAAGACTGTCCCAAATGTGGTGGATCAGGACAGATAAAGCAACAGACACAGACCCCTTTTGGAAATTTTATAAGACAGGGGACGTGTGACCTCTGTCATGGCAGGGGAAAGGTTGCAGAAAAACCGTGTTCTGCCTGTCATGGAACAGGTCATGCAAAGGTTCGCAGAAAGGTAGCAGTACATATTCCGGCAGGAGTTGACACCGGGATGCGTCTGCGGATGGAGGGATATGGTGAAGCAGGTGACTTTGGCGCACCGAATGGTGATCTCTACATCGAGATGCATGTCAGACCGGACTCAAGATTCCAGCGTGAAGGTGATAATCTCGGGACCAAGGTACAAATTTCACCAGCTCAGGCAGTATTAGGAACTTCAGTCGAGATTGAGACGATTGACAACAGAAAACTTGAGGTCAAAGTTCCACCTGGAACCCAGGGAGGAAAAAGACTCAGGGTTGCCGGAGAGGGGATCCGTCGCCGGGGAAGACATGGAGATCTGCTTGTTCTCATAGAAGTGCTCATACCAAAAAGCGTTCATGGTGAACTCAAAGAGTTGTATGAGAAAATAATTGCACTTGAAGGGCATAAGCCAAGAACTGATGGCGATAAGAAAGGATTCTTTGAGTCCATCCTGGGCTGATAGTTATCCGGGCATGAGGTTGTGACAACCTCCACTTTTCTCTTTATAGGAAACCCTTAATTGGATTTACGCGTAAAAATAGCTACATGGGCAGTCTCCTCCTTGTTGACGATGCAGCATATATGCGAAGACTCGTAGGCATCATGGCAAAAAAGGGAGGGCATGAGGTTATTGGTGAAGCAGAAACAGGAGAACAGGCAATAGAACTTTTTTCCCGGCTCTCTCCGGATCTGGTAATTCTCGATATCCTTATGCCTGATATGGATGGACTTGCTGTATTAAAAAAGATAAAAGCAATGAAGCCGGAGGCACGAATTATCATGTGTACGGCATCAGAACAGTCACACCATGTGCAGGAAGCAATCTCTTCCGGAGCGAAGGGATATATTGTAAAACCGTTCACGCAGGATAGCCTGAACGAAAAGATCAATGCAGCACTGGCATAACTGGTTGATTGAGCACATTTCATTCTACATCTTTTATTCATTCACGTCTAACAGTAGACAGTGAAATTGATCTTTGAGCTCTGGGGAGAACATCCGGATATTCCCCGTGCTGAGATATCCTGCCTGGGCACGGTTACCGATCACCGGGTTCAGGTTGCCATAGCAGATATTGCTGATCCGGTGACCGTCCAGCGACTCGCATACACGCACCGGGTTATGGAGTACCAGGGGGAATGCTCAGCAGACGAAAAATCCTTTATCAATATGCTGAACTGCCTTAACATCACGACAGACCAGCCATTCTGTGGAAGAGTTAAAAAGATGGATGGCTCACAGATGAGCCTCTCAACCACCCAGATGGAGCGGCTGATTGGAACATATATCGAAGGGCCGGTTTCAGTATCTGAACCCAAAACCATATTCAGAGCGATAGCTTCCGGGGATCGGATCTACTTTGGGACAGTACTCTGGGAACTAGACAGAGGCCCTTATCACGACCGAAAGCCAGGAAACCGTGAGTTCTTTCATCCGGGTGTAATGATGCCGCGGATGATTCGCTCACTGGTAAACCTGGCTCATGCCATGCCAGACGAGATCGTGCTCGATCCATTCTGTGGAACAGGGGGGACACAGATCGAATCAGAATTAATCGGTTGTACTGCGATCGGAACTGATGCAGATCCTTTCATGATTCAGGGCACACGTCGTAACCTCCCCGGTTCTCAGGCAGCCATCGCTGATGTGAGACATCTTCCGTTCCCGGATGGATCAATAGATCTTATCGTATCTGATCTGCCTTATGGTCAGTCAGTATTTATCATTGGATCAGGTCTTGATGATCTCTATCAACACGCTCTGGCTGAGATGCTCAGAGTAACAAAGCCAAGGTTCAGATCGGTTATCGTAACCCACCGGGACATCAGGCCACTGGTAGCCAGGTTTTTTACCATCTGTGAATATTATGAACAGCGGGTACATCGAAGTCTTACCCGAAGAATTCTGGTGATTATGCATGATAACGGTCAGTCACCTATTAAAGGCTGATCTGAATAATACACATAATTGATTTAAGAGAGGCTGCGCTCGCAGAACCACAATGGCATTTACGTTCTTCTTCAGAGATGCTCAAACCCTTCGTCTGGCAATTGAACACTTGCACCCGTATATCCAGAGCAGATCACGAATCTCGATCTGGAGTGCCGGGTGTGCAATGGGACAGGAACCATACACCTTTGCAATCCTGCTCCGGGAAATAATCGGCCCATACCTCTTCAGAAATACCAGGATCTATGCAACAGATCTGGATCAATACGGAAACTATGGAAAAATTATTGAAGAGGGGAGATATCCCGTTAAAGATCTTGAACGTATACCGGAAGATATTCTGGCACGGTATTTTACCATCGATCCTGATAATACAACCCAGTGTATCTTATCTGAAGAGATTCGAAATACAGTTGAGTTCAACAGACATGATCTCCTCTCCTTTGAACCGATCCGATCAGGATTACACTTGATAATCTGTAAAAATGTTCTGCTTCACTTTTCACCAGAGGAACGAATGAAAGTCTGGATGATGTTCTGGAATGCCCTTGAAGTAGGTGGTTTTATGCTCCACGAACACACTCAGAAGTTACCTGATGAATTAAATGGAAAGTTTGAACAGATTGTAATGAATGCCCAGATATTTAGAAAGATAGGATAATGGCATGCAGATCCATAACCTGACCAGTCAGAGCACTGAGTACACCTCAAATGTTTATCATATTACAGGGGAGTATCTGCAACTGAGTGATCAGAGCACTCTCATTGACGTGGGTCGCGATATCAGGGTAATCGGAGAACTCAGAACAATCAGGACCGGAATCGGAAAAAAACCAGTTGACCAGATCTTCTTAACCCACTCACATTTTGATCATGCCGGACTCCTCAAAGAAATTCTTGAGCGTTACCCGGTCCCGGTCTATGCACATCCACAAAGCAGAATCCCTGGAATTCATCCATTACAGGATCAGCAGATCGTGCATATTGGCGATAACGAGTGCGAGGTCATCTGGGGCGGTACCCATAGTGAGGATTCGGTCTGTTACTTCTGTCAGGAGAAGGGAATTCTCTTCTCAGGAGATGTGCCGATGAGAATCTATACCAATGACGGGATCTATGATCCGGCATTTCTTCTAACATTTGAACGAATCAGTTCCTATGAGGTGAAAGAGATCTATCCGGGTCATGGAGATCCCATCGTTGACGGAGTCAGACATATGCTTGATGAATCATACCGCAATCTTAAAGGGAGCAAATTTTTCTGAATATTGGGGAGTGCGGGGCCATGATCATCATGCCAAACCAGAAAGGTGAGAGGGATCGATGAGGGTTAGGAATCTGACTGCCGGATCAGAGGTGTATACCTCTAATGCATACCTGTGCAGTCCATCGTCTGAAGAAAGAGTATCAGGAGTGCAGGAGAACGGAAAGGATTGTGGTATCCTGATTGATACCGGTTGTGATCCCGGTATTGTGAACACGCTGCATGAGATAGAGAGGGAGTCAGGTACGAAACCCGTGTGTCAGATCATCCTCACACACAGTCATTATGATCATACCAAAATGCTTCACAGTATCAAAGATTCATGGAATATTACCAGTTATGCTTACTCTGCGTATCTCCACGGAATTGATCAGGTTATAAAAGGAGGGGAGATTGTTCAGGAACATGGAACCACCTTTGAGTTGTTTCATGTTCCAGGTCATAGTACTGATTCAATCTGTGTATACTGCAGAGAAGAGAAACTGCTATTTTCTGGTGACTCTCCTCTGATCATATGGGGAATCGAAGGAACTTACGAACTATCTTTCGTCAGGGCATTTGAGAAACTGGTGCAGTTACCGGTAGATATTATTTATCCCGGGCATGGAGAGCCAATTACTAACGACTGTAACCGGATTCTGAATCAATCACTCAGAAACCTGAGAAAAAGTCGGATCATCTGATACTAATCAATACGATCTGTCGCACCAGTTTTGATGAACGTATTTTCCTGTCAGGTACTCCTTTATTCCTATACTGCCCATTGATAAGAGGTGAATACGCTTATTCTTGGAGGCGGGCTTGCAGGAGTGACACTTGCCCGTCTTCTTTCCGAGCAGGGTGAAGAAGTTCAGGTACTTGAACAGGAGTCACGAATCGGTGGCCTCTGCAGATCAGTAACCAATGACGGATTCACATTTGATATTGGTGGATCTCATATCATCTTTTCACGGGATCAGGAGGTTCTCTCATTCATGCATCGGGTTCTGGAAGAGAACCGGGGTGAACGAAAGAGAGATACCAAGATTTTTTATAAAAATCGCTATATCAAATATCCCTTTGAAAATGGTTTGAGTGAACTTGCAAAAGAGGACTGCTTTACTTGTCTGCATGAGTTTATCAAGACCACTATCGCTTCAGAGAAGGGAGAACTTCAGGAACCCCTGAATTTCAGAGAGTGGATATATCATACCTTTGGAAGCGGAATCGCTGACGCATACCTGGTTCCCTATAATGAGAAGATCTGGAACTACCCGCTTGACAAGATGTCTGCTCACTGGGTTGAAGGCCGGGTTCCCCGCCCACCAGTGGAAGACATCATCAAATCCGCGGTGGGCCTTCAGACCGAAGGATACTCACACCAGGCTGTCTTCTCATACCCTGAAACCGGAGGAATTGAAACACTCATTCGGGCTATTGCACGACCGGTCCAGGATCGGATTCGCACCGGATTCAGA